>NZ_AMGD01000045.1:0-44134 GCF_000297555.1 Paenisporosarcina sp. TG-14 | reverse complement strand
CATGCTGGGCACACTAAAAAACCTGTCCTCCCTAAAGGGAAGACAGGTTTTTTATGTATATAGTTATTGTTCAAATAAAGCTAATAGTTTATCTTATCTTTAATTGAACACGTACTTATAGTCACTCGACAACACGAGTGATAGCCGCACGTTCAAATTGAAGGCGTGTACCATCTGCTATAGTTACAAAAACAGTTGTGTCGTCTACAGCGTCCACTAAAGCGTGAAGGCCACCTAACGTTACAATACGATCACCACGTTTTAAACTTGATTGCATAGATGCCGTTGTTTTTTGACGTTTTTGTGCTGGTCGAATAATGAAAAACCACATCACAACAAACATCAATATAATTGGCGATAAACCGATTAATGTTTCCATTCTCTAAATTTCCCCCTTTTTTTCTAAAAAACATGTTTTCATAAAGAGCATAAACAGAGCTGTTTGTGAAATCCAGGTTTAAAATACACCTGTCGTGCAGGTCACAGCTTAATTTTGCGGACTTTTTGAACATCGTCTTCAGCTAGTATACAAGAATCAGAAATTTTTTGCATTAGGTTTGTTATATCCGTACTGTTCAAAAAACTCTTCTCGGAAATCTCCAAGGCGATCTTCACGTATCGCTTGACGTACTTGCTTCATCAAATTCATTAAGAAATACAAGTTATGGTATGAAGTTAGGCGTATTCCGAATGTTTCTTCTGCTTTGATTAAGTGACGAATATATGCACGTGAATAGTTCTTACATACATAACAGTCACAGTTTTCGTCGATTGGACCGAAATCACGAGCATTTTGTGCTCCTTTAATAACTAATCGACCATTACTCGTCATGAGTGTTCCATTACGCGCGATACGTGTAGGTAATACACAGTCAAACATATCAACGCCTCGTATTGATCCATCTATAAGTGAATCTGGTGATCCCACACCCATTAAATAACGAGGCTTATCTGCAGGCATGAAAGGTGTAGTGAATTCTAGAACGCGATTCATTACGTCTTTTGGTTCTCCTACTGAAAGTCCACCAATTGCGTAGCCTGGAAAACCGAGTGATACAAGATCCGCTGCACTTTGGCGGCGAAGATCTTCAAATTCCCCACCTTGTATGATACCAAATAACCCTTGATCAGCTGGACGAGCATGCGCGTTTAAACAACGTTCTGCCCAGCGTGAAGTACGATCCACACTTGATTGCATATATTCACGAGTCGCAGGGAATGGTGGACATTCATCAAACGCCATCATTATGTCAGAACCTAAATCATTTTGAATTTCCATTGCTTTTTCCGGGCTTAAAAACATTTTGTCACCATTCATATGGTTACGGAAATGAACGCCTTCTTCTTCAATTTTTCTAAATTCGCTTAAACTGAAGACTTGGAAGCCACCAGAATCCGTTAAAATTGCACGATCCCAATTCATGAATTTATGCAAGCCACCCGCTTCTTTAATAATATCATTTCCTGGACGTAACCATAAATGGTAGGTGTTACTTAAAATAATGCCAGAGTCCATTGCTTTTAAATCTTCTGGAGCCATCGTTTTAACCGTTGCTTGCGTTCCGACAGGCATAAAGGTAGGTGTCTCAAAAGAACCATGTGGTGTATGCACAATGCCTAAACGTGCTCCTGTTTGTTTACATGTTTTAATTAGTTCATATCGAATAGCTGTCATGCACGAACTCCCTTCTGATTTGCGGACGGGCGAATAAACATCGCGTCGCCAAAACTAAAAAATCGGTATTGATGTTCTACAGCTTGCTCATAAGCATGTAGTATTTTATCTCGTGATGTCAGCGCACTGACTAACATGACAAGGGTAGATTTAGGTAAATGGAAATTGGTAATCAAGCCATCAATGCACAGAAATTCATAACCTGGGAATATAAAAATGGAAGTCCATCCGCTATCTTCTTGTAATTGACCATTAAATTTGTTCGCAACGGTTTCAAGCGTGCGTGTAGAAGTAGTACCAACAGAAATGATACGACCACCTGATTCTTTCACCCGGTTAATCGTCTCAGCCGTTTCTTTTGATAGTCGATAAAACTCAGAGTGCATTTCATGATCGTCTATCGATTCCACGCTCATAGGTCTGAATGTCCCGAGACCTACGTGAAGTGTAAGAAAAACGACTTCAACACCATTCGAACGAATTTCATCTAATAATACGTCCGTAAAATGAAGGCCTGCTGTAGGAGCAGCTGCTGAACCACGTTCTTTTGCAAAGACGGTTTGATAACGATCTTGATCATCTAATTTCTCACGGATGTACGGAGGTAACGGCATCTCTCCTAATTGATCAAGGATTTCATAAAAAATCCCTTCATAGGTGAACTTGAACAGTCGACCGCCATGATCCGCTTCTCCAACACATTGAGCACGAAGTAAACCTTCACCAAATGATACCATCGTACCAATTTTGACGCGCTTAGCTGGTTTTACAAGTGTTTCCCATACATCTTCTTCCGTTTGTTTTAATAGAAGAATTTCAATATTTGCGCCAGTTTCTTCCTTTACACCTAAAAGACGTGCTGGGAGAACGCGTGTATCGTTTAACACCAGGCAATCTCCTGCTTGAAATTCATTAACGATATCTTTAAACGTGTGATGTGAAATTTCACCACTGTCTTTATCCAATACTAAAAGCTTGCTCGAAGTTCGGTCGGCAAGCGGCGTTTGTGCAATTAATTCTTCTGGTAGTTGAAAATCAAAATCTTTTACTTGCATGGTTATATACTTCCTTTAATCATTATTCCTCAAAATAAGGGTAGTTAAAATGGTCATATGCGAGTTTCGTTACAACACGCCCTCTTGGTGTGCGTTGTAAGAACCCAATTTGCAGTAAGTACGGCTCATACACTTCTTCAATCGTCGTTGATTCTTCTCCAATAATTGCAGCAATTGTATCAAGTCCAACTGGTTTTCCTTTAAAACGTTCAATCATACCTAAAAGTAATTTATGATCGATATGATCTAATCCTAGAGCATCCACTTGCATCAATTCAAGAGCTTCTTGAGCAGTATCAATTGATATTATACCGTTTCCTCGAACTTGTGCAAAATCTCGAACTCTTTTTAATAAACGGTTCGCAATACGTGGTGTCCCACGAGAACGGCTGGCAATTTCCCCCGCTGAAGGATGGTCAATTTCCGCCTCAAATAATGTAGCACTGCGAGACACTATTTCGGTTAGGGCTTGATTGTCGTAGTAGTCCAGTCTTAGTAATACCCCGAAGCGGTCACGCAGAGGTGCCGATAATGCCCCCGCTCTCGTGGTGGCACCGATTAATGTGAACGGTGGTAAATCTAGACGTACCGATCGAGCAGACGGACCTTTCCCAACGACAATATCAAGACAAAAATCTTCCATTGCTGGATATAATACTTCTTCAATAGAACGGTTTAAACGGTGGATTTCATCTATAAACAAGACGTCACCTGGTTCAAGTGAACTGACAATCGCAGCTAAATCGCCAGGACGTTCAATGGCTGGGCCACTCGTCATACGAATATTAACTTCCATCTCGTTTGCAATCACTGCTGCTAACGTAGTTTTCCCAAGTCCAGGAGGTCCATACAGGAGTACATGATCCAAGCTTTCTTTACGCATTTTAGCTGCTTTCACAAAAATATCTAAATTATTTTTCACTTTTTCTTGTCCAATGTATTGAGATAAATACTGTGGACGCAGTGATTGTTCAAAACGTTCATCAAACTCCGAAATTTCGGTCGAAATTATACGTTCTTCCATGCACATGACCTCCCTTCATCAGCCCTGTTTTAATAGCAACTGTAATGCTTTTTTCATATAGCCCTCTGTATCAAGAGCTTCTGGTAGAACATCTAATTTTGGGCGTACTTTCGTCAATTCACGTTCTGAGTAGCCAAGAGCAGCAAGGGCTAAAAATGCTTCTTCTAATTCAAGCCTACCTGACGTTTCTGGGAACAACTGAAGTTCGTCTTCGCCATTTACCATGTCGGAATCAATTGATAAGTCTCCAAGTTTTCCTTTTAAATCAAGAATCATTTGACGTGCTGTTTTTTTCCCAACACCCGGGAATTTCACTAAAAAGGTCTCGTCTTCTCGTTCGATAGCTTGAACCACTTGAGACGGTTGTCCACTTGCAAGTATGGCTAAAGCACCCTTTGGGCCAATTCCAGAGACTTGAATCAGTTTCCTGAAAAGCTCTCGTTGCTCGAGTGAAACGAAGCCAAAAAGTAGATGTGCATCTTCGCGCACATTTAAATGTGTAAAGATTTGTTGTGGCTCTGCCGACACACGAAAAGCGTATGGGTTTGGCGTAAATATTTGCCATCCAATGCCTTGTTGTTCAACAGTCATATATTCAGGAGTTACACGTGTTACTAATCCTTTTATGTAATCGTACATTTAAAGTCTCTCCTCACATTCAACGTACTGATTATAGCACAAAACGAATGTTCGTAGAAAGTACCCATTCATGCATGATCAAATAAAACAACACCCGTGATAATATAATCACGGGTGTTGTTTTATTTAATTAGTTATCGTAAGCAAGACTTCACAGCAGCTGGCTAGAACGGTCAATCAACTTTCATCTTTTTTTCGAACTTATCAAATTACATAGCCATTTATTATGCTAAAATATTTCAATTAACTAATAACGGCTGTTCGAATTTCATCTTTAAGGATTCACTTCATCCCATAATTGAGGCATACGTTGTAACGCTTTATCGGTGAAAATCTTTAATTTCGGTAAAAACATCCGAAGTTGAAGATCTGATAGAGTCGTCGCATACAACCACTCACGCATCAGTTCATTTGGAAATAACAAATAATTCCAATCGATTCTGCGAAGAGATGGATGATCTTGAATAAGTGCTTTTAAATTATAATCGTAATGCGGTAACACTCTGTGCGACCATAAAATCAGTTCCACTTCAGCTGGACCTAAACAGGCTAAATCAAAATCAATTAAATACAGCTTGTTATTTTTATCGCGAACGAAATTATGATGGACGACATCACCGTGCAAGAGTGTTAATCGCTTACGCGAAATTGGTACGAGTTGATCTATTGAATTTTTTGCTAACTGTGTAATTTCTTTTGTTTTTGTAGAACCCAGTTTTTGATGAAGAAATTCTTCAAGCTGTTGCCATTTTTCTAATCGATATTTCCATTTCCTTATTAAATCAATTTCTTGGAAATGGCTCGATTTTTGCCATTTAATAGTTCTTCCCGAGTTATGAAGTTGATGAAGTAAAGAAAGTGATTTGAAACGATCTTCCTTGCTACTAAATTGCACTTTTCGTCCACTATCAATCCACGGTTGTTGAATAATGAGTGGATCAGGATATGGCTCAATCGGCACCATAAGATCCGCACCCACTATTGTTAATTGTTCATGTATAAACCGAATTTTATCTGCGTCCTCTTGAATGTCGTACTTTTTTATTGAATACGTATCAGATCCAATTTGCCATTTCCACACATTTGGCTTTAATTGGACGTAATGCCCTCGTTCCACTTTTTAATAGTAACGAACTGGTGTAGGATATCCCCATTGCCCTTGTGGAGCGGGCAACGTATGACAAGGAGTGCATCTCATATACGGCATCATATGGTGTGGCATCATTTTTTGCGGCATCATATTCTGATCACGCATCATTTGTTGTGGCATCATATTCGGGTCATGCATCATTTGCTGTGGCATCATATTCTGGTCATGCATCATTTGCTGTGGCATCATATTCGGGTCATGCATCATTTGTTGTGGCATCATATTCGGGTGATGCATCATTTCATCACTTTCTTGCATGACATCAGGTGATTGCCCTTGGTGTGGCATATATCCACTAGCTGGTTGCGCATAACTTGGCTGTCCACATCCGCAAGGCGGTTGCTGGTGTTGATAATACGCTGGTGGTGGTGGACCGCATGGTGATGGCGCTTGTTGGTTTTGGTAGTACTCTGGTTGCAGTTGTTGTTGTTGTTGATAGTACTCTGGTGGTGGTGGCCCACATGGTGAGGGCGGTTGTTGATATTGTGGTGACAACTGCGGTACTTGGAGCGATGATTCTACATCTCCTAATGAACTCGAGTCATCTAATTGCCAACCTTGTGGAAGTTTTGGTGCAGGTATATGTTCCGGTTGTGGAGTCGGTTTTGCTGGAACTTGAGTTGATGGAAGCACTTGTGGGTGATGAACATCCATATCTGGCACAGGAACCCAGCCGTACGGAACTCCCATATATGGAGGTACCATTTGTGTCATTGTCAAATGTTGATTAATAGGTTGCTGAAAAACTTGTGGTGGCATTTGAATGGTCGGCTGAGGTATAGGTTGTGGCTGTTTTGGTTCTGGCATGTGTATATGGATAGGTTGCATCGGTGGATATGGCTTTTGTGGCATTGGTTGTGGCATTGATTTTGGTAATGATTTTGGTAATGCCTTAGGAACGTATTCCTCCTTGTTATTTTTAACAGGACGATTGTTAGCGTAAGGGTGTTCTTTTATCTCTTGCTTTTTTGTCGACTTCTCAGGAACAAAGATTTTCATCCCCGGCACAATATAATCGGGATTTGCCAAATGCGCGTTTAAACGTTTCACTTCATCAAAAGATACACCATACTGTCTTGAAATTTTCCATAGTGTATCTCCTTTTTGCACAACATGTACGTGCAAAATACTTCCCCCTCTCATCATCTATGTATCCTATGAATAACGATTTGATTTTGTCACTTAATTGGTGTACATGATAAACTATGAGAACAAGTGCAGGACTTATGCATGTAAAGGGCGGGATTGTGTTGAAGAAATTATTAGGTGAAGAACGACGCCAACAATTACTTGCCATGTTAAAGACGGCAACCGATCCAATAAAAGGAACCGATTTAGCGAAAAAGTCCGGGGTTAGCCGACAAGTAATCGTGGGAGACATGACATTATTAAAAGCTCGTAATGAGCCAATATTAGCTACAAGTCAAGGTTATGTGTATATTAAGAAATCGACTACAACTCACGTGTTTGAACGTCAAATTGCTTGTGTGCACGCACCAGACGATGCGAGAGAGGAATTGTATACCTTAGTCGATTCAGGTGTGGTGGTGAAAAACGTCACCGTTGAACACCCTGTATACGGCGAATTAACGGCATCCATAATGGTGGCCAATAGACATGAAGTTGATTTATTCATAGCACGGGTAGAAGAAACGGGAGCTAGCTATTTATCCGAATTGACAGACGGTATTCATTTACATTTAATTACAGCCACTTCAAGTGATTACATAGAAACTGCAATTGCAGGAATGCGCAGAAAAGGATTTTTAGCAGATGAAAACTGAAGACGCAAAAAAAGACCCAAATCGCTTTCAAAGTGATTCGGGTCTTTTTTGAGTTTTAGGAGATGATTGGTTAGTTGCCCCATTCGGATAGAAAGTTGTCCCAGTTAGAGCAAAAGTTGACTCAATCGGAGGGAATGTTGACTCAATTAGCGTCAAAGTTGACTCAATCGGACAAAAAGTTGCCCTAGTTAGAGCCAAAGTTGCCTCAGTCGGAAAAAAATTTGCCACATTTACAGTAAAAGTTTCCACAACATCACAAAAAAAACACAAAAGCCTGGTGGTTTTTTTCGCTGCGCTCTGTTTTCGTGCAGAAATAGGTCTTTTTTAGCTTATTGACTTTCATAGTGATTGGGGTGTTTTTTAAATTTAGGAGGTAATTGGTTAGTTGCCCCAGTTGGACGGAAAGTTGACTCAGTCGGACATAAAGTTGCCCCAGTGAGTGCCAAAGTTGAGTCAATCGGACGGAAAGTTGCCCCATTTAAAGTAAAAGTTGCAACAACAACACAAAAAAAACAAAAGCCTGTTGGTTCTTTTCGCTCCGCTCTGTTTTCGTGCAGATGTGTCTCTTTTTTGAGTAAATTGACTTTCATAGTGATTGGGATGTTTTTTAAATTTAGGAGATGATTGGTTAGTTGCCCCATTCGGACAGAAAGTTGCCCCAGTTAGCGTCAAAGTTGCCTCAGTCGGACAGAAAATCACTACATTATTAACAAAACAAAAAAGGAATGGATGCAAAGTATGCATTCATTCCTTTTTGTATGTAAAATATGTCCCGAGAGATTTCACTGCGCACCCTAAAGCACGTAATTCTTCTATCGCTCCTAGCATCATCGGTGTTTGTTCATCTTCTTGTACATCCATGATAAAGAAATAGTGGCCAAGTCCTGTTTTTAACGGCCGTGATTCTATTTTACTTAAATTCAACTGGCGCCATGCAAATACGGACAACACTTGGTGCAGTGCACCGGATCGATCGTCTACTGGCAACGTAATCATAAGTGTAGTTTTTGGCGTTTCGTCATGACCTTTTTTATCAAGCTTGAGATTCGCCTTTTGAAGGACAAAAAATCGAGTATGATTGAAATGAAAATCGTGAATATTCGCCTCAACAATTGTTAGCCCATATTTTTTGGCGGAAAAATCATTGCCGATAGCAGCTATCGTAAGTTCTGGATGTTCAGACACATATTTCGCTGCAGCTGCAGTCGAAGTGGTCTGCTCAAGAGGTACTCCACGAAAGCGGTAATACAAATATTTATGACACTGTGCGAGTGCGTGAGGATGCGATAATACCATTTCGATATTTTCCTTGTTTACTACTTGCTCAGGATGAACCATAAAATGTTGCTCAATCGGCGATAAAATTTCTGCACAAACATGTAATTCTACATCGTGAAACAAATAGTCAAGGGTTAAGGGCACAGATCCTTCCAATGCATTTTCAAGCGGAACAACAGCAAATTCAACTTCACCATTGGACACTGCTTCAATGCATTCTGGAATCGTCGTATAAGGCATTAACCACTCACCTGCGAATGCTTCACCTGCCGCTAAATGTGTAAAGGATGCCTCTGGTCCTAAATAAGCAACACGTGATTCGAAGGTTTGTTTTCCCATGTTAGTCACTCCTTAAGATGCGCCAGAACTAATAACTTCCGCTGACTCCACAAAATCTAAACGTTTTAATTGTTGAAGAAAATCATCTAATTGCACATTCATAGCAGTTACATCTAGTGAAAGTGTCACATTAGCACGACCTTGAATAGGAATTGTTTGATGGATGGTCAAAACGTTACACTGCACCTGTGCTACTGTATGTAGCAATGTGGCCAGTGTTCCATTGCGATCCTCTAGTTGTAGAAACACAGTCAAAATTCGTTCACGAACAATGGAATGGAAGGGAAAGACGGCATCTCGATATTTATAAAAAGCGCTACGTGATAAGTCCACTTTTTTCACAGCGTCCCAAATTGACGCGACTTCTCCACTTTGCAACAAATGCTTGGCATCAAGCGTTTTTTGCATCGCTTCCGTCAACACATCTTCACGTACTAAAAAATATCGTTGTTCAGATACGTCTTTCATATCCATCCTCCCTTTCTATTCGATGAATTCAAACTCGAACTCAAGAAGTCTAACAATATCTCCATTTTCAGCGCCATTTTCACGAAGTGCTTCATCAACACCCATTCCGCGAAGTTGACGTGCAAAACGACGAATTGTGTCTTCACGAGAGAAATCAGTCATTTTGAATAAGCGCTCGATTGATGAACCGCTCAATACAAATGCCCCATCGTCATCACGCGTAACTTTGAAACCCTCACCCGCTGATTGATGTTTGTAAAGAACCGTTTTGTCTGATTCTTCTGCAGTCATTTCGTTAATAACGAAGTCTTCCGTCACTTCTAGTAAATCGGCAATCGCGAATAAAAGTTCGTTTAAGCCTTTACGTGAAAGTGCAGAAATCGGGAAAATCTTCACGTCTTCCGGTAATTTCTTACGGAATTCTGCTAAGTTTTCTTCAGAATCAGGCATATCCATCTTATTTGCAACCACTAATTGTGGACGCTCAGTTAGACGCAAGTTATATTGACGAAGTTCTTCGTTAATTGTTACATAATCATCATAAGCATCGCGTCCTTCAATTCCAGACATATCGATTACATGTACAATAACTCGTGTACGTTCAATATGACGTAAGAACTGATGACCAAGACCTATACCTTGGCTAGCCCCTTCAATAAGACCTGGCAAATCTGCCATAGCAAAACCACGGCCATCTGTCGTTTCAACCATTCCTAAATTAGGAACAATTGTAGTGAAGTGATAAGCAGCAATTTTAGGTTTCGCTGCAGATACAACAGATAATATGGTTGATTTACCAACACTTGGGAATCCAACTAAACCAACGTCAGCTAATACTTTTAACTCTAAAAAGATTTCGATTTCTTGGCCAGGTTCGCCTTTTTCAGCAATCTCTGGTGCTGGGTTTTGTGGCGTTGTAAAGCGTGAGTTTCCACGTCCTCCACGTCCACCTTTAGCAATTACAGCCTGTTGACCATGTTCTACTAAATCAGCTAAAACCGGTCCACTCTCTCCAGTCATTACAACTGTACCAGGTGGAACTTTAATAATTAAATCTTCTGCACCACGTCCGTGCATATTTTTACTTTGCCCGTGATCTCCACGATTTGCTTTAAAGAATCGTTTGTAACGGAAATCCATTAATGTACGTAATCCTTCTTCAACTTCAAAAATTACGCTACCTCCGCGTCCACCATCTCCGCCTGCAGGTCCACCATTTGGTACATACTTTTCTCGACGAAACGCGACCATACCATCGCCGCCATCTCCGCCTTTTATGGCTATCTTTACGTGATCGACAAACATAGACTATCCCTCCTTGCTTTCTTCTATATGAAAACGCCATTTCTTGGTCGTTTTACATTCATGGGTCAGTGTAACTTGTGGTTCGCATGAAATTTCTTGTGCTATTGATTCCCATTGTCCAGTTGCTTCAAAGGTGATTCTAAATTCAGACGGGATACTTATAATATGAATATGCAATTGTTGTTCCACAAATGGATCTAACTGGTTATGCAACAAATTCGTTGCTTGGTCAAGCACATTATAAATTTGTTCATCTAAAGATTCGTTACAGGGGATTTCAATATGACTAGTTATATTGAATTGAAATCCTAAAAAACGCCAATTTGCGGTTTGTAACCACTCTGAAGTGAACGGCATGTTTAACTTAGTTAATTCATAAATCGCTTTAACTTCTGAGGTGTAATGATCAATGGCCGCTTTCGCCTCTTCCAGTCGCGCAAGATCAATATTCATCTTGATAAGCTGCAACTGATTTAAAAAATCATGTCGTGCAAATCGCAATGCCTCATTTACTGAAAACGGTTTGTCGGTCATGTGCACACTCTCCATTATGCTAATGTCATTTCCTTTGTATACAAAGAAATGATGCGATTTTATTGCAAATATTAAAAGTACAAAGCTCAACTCTAGTTATACAGTTTGGGTTCCAAGTCTTAATAGCTAAACGAACCGTAATTGATCTAGACACACTTTGCACATATTAGTTTTTTAAAAAAAGAAAAAGGACTGCAGTTATGCAGTCCTTTGGCTGTTTGAATTAAGCTTCTTGAGCTACAGGATATACACTAACTTTTTTCTTGTCACGGCCATAACGCTCAAAGCGTACAATTCCGTCAACTTTTGAAAAAAGTGTGTCATCTCCACCACGGCCTACGTTTTCACCCGGGTGAATTTTAGTACCGCGTTGACGGTATAAAATTGAGCCACCCGATACGAATTGACCATCAGCGCGTTTAGCGCCAAGGCGTTTTGATTGTGAGTCACGACCGTTACGGGTCGAACCTACTCCTTTTTTCGATGCGAAAAACTGAAGATCTAATCTTAACATCATCTGTTCCACCTCCTACTTTTTTTGAAGGGTTATTTTTATATGTTGTCCATAATCTTGTTCAATCGTTTGTAAAGAAACAATCATCGCTTGTACAATTAATTGTACCTGTTCATTTGTTTTTGGAACTAGGTTCTGAGAAAACGAGACTTTGAGAAATCCTCCGTCTTGCCCTTGCTTAACGTCTGGAATGACTTTTGTAAGTTCAACGATTGCATTTACTGCTCCAAAAGAAACAGCAGTTGCAGCTGCACATACTAAATCTTTTCCATGTTCAGCAAAATCTGCATGGCCTTTCATTTCAAAAGAACAAATGTGATCAGATTGATCTTTTTCAATCGTTACTTGTATCATATTTTACACATCTTACAGATTGATCGAATCAATCACAAGTTTTGTGTAAGGCTGACGATGACCTTGTTTACGACGGTAGTTCTTTTTAGCTTTATATTTGAAAACTGTGATTTTTTTAGCGCGGCCGTTTTTCACGACTGTTGCTTTAACTGTTGCACCTTCCACGAAAGGAACGCCAACTTTCACGTTGTCTCCACCTACGAATAATACTTTATCAAATGTAAAAACGTCCTCAGCATTCACATCTAATAATTCGATGTAAATTTCTTGACCTTTTTCTACTTTGACTTGTTTACCACCAGTTTCGATAATTGCGTACATTTTACTGCACCTCCTATTAGACTAAGACTCGCCTTAAAAATGAGGTGATCTTTGCAGATACTTTAACCTCTTCAGAGCGGTTGTAGTAGCACGGGTGCTACAAACAATAACATTAATATTTTACCATAACTCTATGGGAGCGTCAACTGCTTCGTAACAATTTTATAATAAGCTTCTTCGTATTTTCGATACTGCCACGAACGAATATTTTGAAATGCGATAAATGCAAAAATGAAAGTTAGATGAGGTTGGTTATATGTGACTAAAATCAGCAATGTCGATGCACAAATTGAAATCGCTAAATGTGTATGATGGTGGCGTTTTGGAATTATAGATCTTAAGGCTTGTCCCCCGTCTAAGGGCAATATGGGAAGTAAGTTTAACGCAAGTATGGTCAACTGGACTTGATTAAAAAAAGCTTGTCCAGGAAAATCAAAAAATTGCGCACCTAAATAGAGGATAGATGTAGCTAGTGGACCAGCAATGGCAATTAGCCATTGTTGATGAGGAGGAGCAAGATAGAGATTCTTTATCTTAATTTCTCCTCCATACGGAAGAATTGTGCAACTCGTCATTTTGAGACCCGTCCATTTAGCCGCTGTAATATGTCCTAGTTCGTGAATGAGTAACGAACCAAAAATAATACTATAATGTGCGAGTTGCGCAGTAGCAATGAGGTAAATAATAATAGGCAGCATGATTGGATGTAGTCGAATATTAGTAAAGTACATCCTTCATCCATTCTGTGACTGCAGACGAATCGAGGCTTTTACCTCCTCGTTCTACTTTCACATACATCGATCCCGGTTTCACTTCTGCAATTAAATCTTTTGCTGACACTGCTGTATACGGTAAATTCGAAAAGTTTTCTACAAATCCATACGTTACGATATCCCCGCTATTATAAAGAACCGTCATCGTTTTTCCCGTGTGACGCGTGTGTCCAGTAAACAGAATGATGCCATCTTCCCGAGCAAATACTTTTATCTGTGTATTGTAAGAAACAATCACTCCATTTTCATACGGTTGCATCGATTCGTACGTCGCCATAGTGGGAGTCATAGGGTCTTGTTCCTGCATTGCTACGACAGGAATTAGCTCAGATTGCCAAGTTGACGGAAATTGAGCGAGTACGAATTCGCGAGCTATTTGAAGGTCTCTCCCTTGAGTGAACACTGTGCGAAGTTTTGAAGTTTGACCATCTTGTTCTTGTATTTGAATAATTGCGATGATGCCAACGGTGAAAATGCATGCCATGATCCATTTTTGTGCAGATTTCATGCCGCAGCCCCCTTTTCGGGTAGTATATGCGGTTTGGTAACGAGAGATTACAGGCTGAAAAGATGAATTATTCAATGGATATTGGGCGACTAGTGCAACTTTTGATATAAATGTGGCAACACCTATTCTTATTGTTATGACTCTCCCACTCATAATAGAGCGACACTGCTCAAAAACAGAGGCAAAGCGAAAATAACCATTTGTTTTTTTGTGGTTGTAAAGCAACTTTCACTATTATTGTTGCAACTTTTGTTGTCAATGGAGCAACTTCTTGTCTGACTGAGGCACTTCCTCTCCAACTGAGGCAACTCTGATGCTCACTGGGGTAACTTTCTGTCCAACTGGGGCAACTAACCAATTGTCTCCTAAAATTTCTTCATTTCTCTTGCTAAAAAATGTGACAGTAACCATGGTTCAAATTTCAATTTATAGTGTCTACTACGATTGGTCCCAATACTATCTTCAGACATTTGTTTGAGGACGCGTTTTACCAAATGTTTGTCCTCAATCCCCAACCACCACATCACATCTTTACTTGTAATTTGTCGCCCAAAAAGCAGTTGATATTCTTGCAAAGTTGCCATATGTGCATTCTTATCTCGACAACCACAACGACCACACAGCCATGTCGAATAAACGCGCTGCATTCCGACGCAAAAACATGACATGCATCTAACACCTGTGAGAATCATGGCGCGCTCAATTCCGAGTCTCTCCAATAACTCATCATCATGGACAGCAATAGAGTTTCGTTTCAAACTGTGTTTTACTTTTTTCATTTCTTCAGTTGTCATCAATTTTTTACTCATCTCTTCCATCCGTTCAAGTGAATCGCACACGGCATCGATTGGAATTGCTGGAAAAAGTGTTGGTGGTTCAATAACAATCCCAGCTCGACTCGCAAACACGATCAGGCCTTTAACAGGCATTTCCAATTCTTTGCGATGAAGTCTTGCCTGTAAAAGTTTCACTGCACGTTGCAATTGAAGTTCTGGATTTCTCATGCCTTCTTTATTGCCATCAATTATCCGATAAAATTGTTTCGTAATGGGATCAAAATAAAATTCACCTTTCATATTTTTCACTTCCAAAATGCATATTAACTTTGGCGTCACAACAATGACATCAATTTGCACATGATCTAACACGACATCTCGATAAATTTCAACTTTAGATGTTAGTCGGGCTTCTTCCAGATACTTCATTACTTTCTCTTCACCCGAAAATCCCGCTTTCACATTTCGATAACTCTGCTTAGCTATCAAGTTACATTCTGTGCGTGAATTTAATATACTAATCCGTAAAACACTTAATTCATATGTTTTCAAATTATTCAGTCTAATATCCCCCTAAAAAAATCCCTCACTAGTTTAAAAAGTGAGGGATTCAGCTAATTTATTTAGTAAGAACTTCTAGTAATCTAGAAAATACGTTTTTGCGTTTTATGTCCATCGACATTAATGGAACAGATTCGCCTAAAATACGACGGGCAATGTTGCGGTAGCCTTGAGCTGCTCGTTTAGTTGGGTCCATAACAATCGGTTCGCCTTTATTTGAAGATGTAATAACACTTTCATCATCCATTACGATGCCAAGTAAATCAATTGATAAGTGCGTCGTAATCTCATTGACATCTAACGCATCGCCAGCTTTCATTAAATGTTGACGAATACGGTTAATGATTAATTTTGGAGGTGCAATATCTTCTTGCTCAAGCAAACCAATGATACGATCCGCATCACGCACTGCTGAAATTTCAGGTGTCGTGACGACGATTGCACGATCTGCTCCTGCCACTGCATTTTTGTAACCTTGTTCAATACCTGCAGGACAGTCAATGAGGACATAATCATAATCACGTTTTAATTCTGATACGAGTTCTTTCATTTGTTCAGGATTAATAGCGTTTTTATCTGTCGTTTGAGCTGCTGGAAGTAGGAATAATTTATCATCAAAACGCTTATCTTTAACTAAAGCTTGATGCACTTTACAACGACCTTCGATTACGTCAACCAAATCATAAATGATGCGGTTTTCTAAACCAAGCACAACGTCTAGGTTACGTAAGCCGATATCGGTATCGATTAAACAAACTCTTTTTCCTTGAAGTGCCAATGCAGTCCCAAGGTTAGCCGTTGTCGTTGTTTTGCCAACGCCTCCCTTACCTGAAGTAATTACGATTGCTTCTCCCACATTAGCTTCCTCCTCTGAATGTAGATAATTGCGGTCTTAATAAACGCAGTTCTTGTAAGCGATCGATAGCAATGAAGCCATTCGCATGCAAATACGCGCATTCCATTTCCGGTTGTTCCGATAATATGGTCAGTTCATCTGTCATCAATTCTATTGCTTCAGCAATCATAAGATGTGTAGCTTCTAGCCATGATGCGGCGATGACCGCTTCTTTATTGCCTTTTGCTCCGGCGTGAGCGATGCCCTTTAAACGCCCAAGAACAAAAATATTACCACCTGCAATAAGCTTACCATTTGGGTTCACATCTCCAACGACCACTAAGTCGCCTTCTGCACGGACAACTTGTCCAGAACGCACAATGCCGACAAACGTTTCCGATTGACGTTCCAAAACGCGTTGATTGCTTTCTTCAACAGATATCACATCGCTTTGCACTCTTGAGACACGTAAATGCGGAGACGTGTGAACACAGGCAATCAGTTCTCTTTTTTGATCTTCTGAACAGTACCGATTGCCGAGTTGTAATAATACCTCTGCTTGTCCTTCGATGCCTTCTTCAGAAACTTTACGCTTTATTTCTTCCACCAGATCGGCATACGCGCATTGATCATCCAGCCGAAGCACTAGACCGTCTTTTGTTCCTTTTATAGAGACTAGATGCTTATTCGTCAAATGCGTCACCTCACGCGATAAATCAATTTGGCTGATTTAATCTTTGCAACAAACGTGCATTGATTACGTATTTAAATGCCCAGCCGAGCACCACTAAGAAAATTGAGTTTGCTATCATTGTTGGAACTAAGCGTTCGCGTACAAATTCTTGTAGAGAAATATCAGTCAATCCAATTAATGAAAAGAATTGGTATAACGCGAATTCAAGACCACCAACTAACACAAGTGACATTAAAGTCGTCACAATTAAATGCTGGCGAATGTATCTCATTATAAAACTAGCTATTAAACAAATTAATGGATATAGAAAAGAATATAGTCCAATAATATCAAGGAAAAACACATCATACAAGAGCCCAAAGAATAATGCATACGCCATAGCGCGATTACGACTATAGTAGATGGATATGAATATTAAATACATGATGAGGAATCGAGGGATTAAATAACGATACTCCCCACCAATATCGAGGGGAGAAAACAGACCGAAAACGGGTTCAAGATAGAATAATACGACTGCAATGGCAGGAACAATAAAGCGCATCAGGATGCATCCTCATCTTCAGCGACATCATCTGTCGAAGTATTATCCCCGTCAGCACCATCAGCCGTGGTCATTAACCGTTTGGCAATTATCACATGGTCAAGTAATTGAAAATCAGCTGCTGGTTTGATATACGCCATTTTTGTTAAGCCATAATCGTCAGTCGAGACTTCAGTAATTTCACCAATCAAAAGACCTTGCGGGAAAATCCCACCAAGTCCTGAAGACATGACTTGCTGCCCTACTTCTATTTCAATATTAGAATCGATTCGTTTTAAAATGAGTTCTTTTCGCTCATCATCGTATCCTTCAATTAAGCCGAATGCTTGTTTTTTACCCATAACCTTCGCAGATACACGATAGATTGGATTTTGTGTCGATAAAAGTTCAACAGATGATGTAAACGGTGTCGTGAGAATCACTTTTCCGATTAAGCCCTGTGCCGTAATGATTGCCATGTTTTTTTTAACCCCATGGACTTCGCCTTTATCGAGTATTACTTTTTTTTCCCACTGATCAGGATTTCTCGCGATTACAGTTGCCTGAATCGGTTCGTAATCTCGAAGATCGTCTTGCTTGTCCACGATTTCTCGTAATCTCGTATTCTCGGATGCCAAATCATTGACGTCCGCTTGCAATTTCGCGAATTCTTCTAAACGACCTTTTAATCGTTCATTTTCTTCGTACGTATTTAACAAAGAATCGACATTATCAAAAACACCTGTTATGTACTGTGTTGGTTTGGAGAAAAGTGATTGTCCAAAACCAACGACATCTTTAACGATTTGTTCAGGAAGAGACGCATTGTCACGATCTTTGAGAGAGAAGCTGATCAATGCCACAAGAAAAATAACCCCGACAAGCAGCAAAATTAATCGCTTATTCGAAAAAAATTGTGGCATTAAAAACGGACTCCTTAGTGTTTAGAATTTTGGCGAATCATGTTCATATGATCAAGAGCCATTCCCGTACCAATTGCTACGCAATCAAGTGGGTTTTCTGCAATGAAGACCGGCATGTTTGTTTCGTCACTAATTACTTTGTCTAAGTTTTTTAGTAATGCGCCACCACCAGTTAAGACGATTCCGCGTTCCATAACATCTGCAGATAATTCTGGAGGCGTTTGTTCTAACGTTTTTTTGACGCCATCGATAATCGCTGCAACAGACTCGCGAAGTGCTTCTGAGATTTCTTCAGAAGAGATTTCAAGTGTTTTAGGAAGACCTGTCACTAAGTCGCGACCACGGATTTCCATTTTTTCAATATTATCAATAACTTTCGCAGAACCGATTTCCATTTTGATTGCTTCAGAAGTTCGTTCCCCAATTGTTAGGTTGTACATTTTACGAATATAACTTGTAATAGCATGATCCATCGCGTCACCTGCTACACGCACAGATTCGCTTGTCACAATGCCTCCAAGTGAGATCACGGCTACTTCAGTTGTACCGCCACCAATATCGACGACCATGCTTCCAGTAGGTTCCCAAACCGGTAAGTTCGAACCGATTGCTGCTGCAAATGGTTCTTCAATTGTGACAGCGTCTCTTGCGCCTGCTTGACGGGCTGCATCAATAACCGCGCGTCGCTCAACAGAAGTAATGCCATAAGGTACACAAATCATAACGTTTGGTTTTTTCCATCTTGAGCCAGCCGCTTTCATTGCTTCTTTTAAATAATATTCAATCATCGCCGTTGTAATATCGAAATCTGCTATTACCCCGTCTTTCATTGGGCGAATAGCTACGATTGAACCAGGTGTTCGACCAATCATATTTTTAGCATCGTTTCCTACAGCAACGATGTCACCAGTATGCGTATTTTTAGCTACTACTGAAGGTTCGCGTAATACGATCCCTTTTCCTTTAATGAATACCAATGTATTCGCTGTGCCAAGGTCAATCCCGACATCTTTTGCTCCAAATCCAAACACGTTATTTTCTTCCTTTCTATCCTACGCCAGTTAATCTTAGCTTAGTTTAAACCATAACTTTGATTATAACGGATATAAGGAGAAAATCACAGTGTCACTGTGTCACATGTAACCCTTTTCTTTCAAACTAATAAACTGGTGATCTCCGATAATCACGTGATCGAGTAATTCGATTCCCATTATTTGTCCTGCCTCTTGTAATCTCTTTGTTACTTCGATGTCTTCAGGGGAAGGTGCTGGGTTTCCCGAAGGATGATTATGAGCACAAATTATCGAGGCGGCAGAACGCTTGACAGCTTCTCTAAACACTTCGCGAGGGTGCACAATGCTGGCATTTAAACTGCCAATAAAAATGGTATGTTTGTGTAAAATTTGATTTTTGACATTCATGAATAACACAACGAAATTTTCTTGTTTTAAAGATGTCATATCTGCCATTAAATATGCAGCTGCATCTTTTGGTGAACGCACGGTGAATTTAACATCCGTTTGTTGCTGAGCTAAGCGTCGTCCTAGTTCAACTGCAGCAAGCAATTGAATAGCCTTCGCCTCCCCAATCCCTTTTACCGACATAATTTCTTCGATCGTCGCGTTTTTCAACTCATGAAGTTGTTCAAAAAACGTTAATACGCGATTCGCTAAATGTAGGACGGATTCTTGTTTTGTACCCGTCCGCAGCAAAATGGCAATCAACTCCTGATTTGACAGGGCGGCAGCACCTTGGTTCATTAAACGTTCGCGCGGCCGGTCTGCAGGAGGAATTTCTCGTATCATGAGTGTTGGTTTTACTTCAGTTATCATTGCGTGCTCCCGTTGTCGCGAACTCAATTAGCTGCAAACGTTTCATTTCACGATACAGTTCTGCAACTGGTAAACCAACGACATTGTTGTAATCGCCACTAATATGTTCAACCATTAATGAGCCTGCCGTTTGGATGCCGTAGCCGCCTGCTTTATCATAACAATCCCCACTTGCCACATAATCATGAATCCATTCCTCTGAAAGCGCGTAAAATGTCACTTTCGTTTTCTCACAGAACACACCACATATATCATCGAAAAACAACGCTACAGCTGTTATGACCGTATGCGTGCGACCTGATAATTTACGCAAATGTTTTTTCGCTTCCGTGGCATTCTCTGGTTTCCCTAGTGGCTTACCATCTATAAATACCATCGTATCGGCACTGATGACAATAGCATGTTGATTGCGGTCGGCCACACGAAACCCTTTTTC
Organism: Paenisporosarcina sp. TG-14; assembly: GCF_000297555.1. Lineage (NCBI taxonomy): Bacteria > Bacillati > Bacillota > Bacilli > Caryophanales > Caryophanaceae > Paenisporosarcina > Paenisporosarcina sp. TG-14. The sequence continues at coordinate 23,833 of NZ_AMGD01000045.1, read as the reverse complement.
TATGGCGATGTTACTTACTAACTCAGAAGGTGAACTGCCAAAGACCGCTTGCTCATCCACCTCTATGGTCTTCACTTCAAATGGCACTTGTAGTAGTGAAAGTAATTCTTTTCTTCTAGGTGAGGCAGATGCTAATATTAATGGTTTTGTCGTCTTTAATCTCAATGAAATCATCTCCTTTTTGACATCATACAGAAAGATGTCAAAGTTGAAAAATGTGTCTAAAGGGCAATAATTTCATTATGACCATTATGCACCTGCTAAAATTCAATTTTGAGGCAGTTATTTTGAGACAAATAATGCGATAAAAGCTGTACACGGATGACATTGACTTCTTTCGAAAGTGTTGATATAGCGGTAATATTGGTCTCCCAATCCTTTGGAATCGCCCCTGTATTTTTCGTACTCTCAAAATTAAATTTTGATGGGTCTGGATGTGTAAGATAAATGGGCAGTTTTTGCAGTGCCTGTTCTTTACATGCAGACGCATTAATTTTAAATGGTTTACTAAAAGAATCAGTGCTTCCCACAATTTTCACGTCACTTTCCACAACACTCGCCTCTGACCATACATAATATTGACCTTCCGCCATAATGAGTGCAGCTGTTTTCATAGCTGGAGTTGATTGTAGTAGAGCAGAAGCACCTTCAGCACCCGTAAATACCCCATATTGCTTCGCATAGAATTGATTGTCTGCTGCGGTATTTGCTGGAGCATCTACAGACTCCATTTTTTCAGGTTTCTCTGTGTCAGTTGCGGTTGGTGCGGGGGCCTCAACAGCAAGATCTTGCCACTGAATCATAATTGCAAATAATCCAATTGAAACGGCACCAATTAAAAAACCATGTAAAATTGCAAGTGTATAAGAAAACTTTGAGAATTTTTTCGAAAAACGCATTCCATCACCCCGTTTTTCTTTTAACGCTACCATTTTGAGCATAAAAAAAGACAAGACCTGTGTCGGCTTGTCAAAAAAAGTTTTCGAGTTAAAATAACAAATTCATATACCAGTCGAGGATAAATGTTCCATAAAAATAAACAATGATTGCAGCAAGTGCGATTGACGGACCAAAAGGCACTGGTGTTTTACGTCCTTGTTTTGAACGTTTTAAATGAATGACACCTACAATGGCTCCAATGAATGCCGCTAAAAAAAGCGTGAGCAGAGTGGGAATAATTCCGAGCACGAGCCCGATAACGGCAAACAATTTAATGTCTCCCCCACCCATGCCCCCTTTCGACAATATTGCAATTAATAACAACAGGCCAAATCCACCAGCAGCACCTAGTACACTATCCCACCAAGGATCAAGAGGCGAGAAAACGCGCGCAACAACAAGTAAAATGCCGAAGAATAAAAGAACTTTGTCGGGAATCAGCATATATGCTAAATCTGACACCGTAATAATCACCAACATAGAAATAAATAAGATAGCCACAATTAGTTCCAGTGAAAACCCAATCTTCCAGTAGGCGAATGCGAATAGCACACCAGTCGTCAGTTCCATTACCGGATATATCCAGTTAATCTTTGTACCGCAAACTCGACATTTGCCTTTTAAGAAAATGAACGAAAAGACGGGAACTAAATCTTTAAATGTTAAGCGACGATCACATACCGTGCAATGTGAAGGTGGCGAAACGATTGATTCATTTTTAGGAACACGTAAACCAACGACATTAAAGAAAGAACCGAATATAAGACCGTAGATAAAAAATAGGGTTGTATAAATAATTTCCATAAGTTTCCCTCTTTCATAGGATTGCTATTTCATTTTGAACGTTAAAGAACACAGTTGATTTCCATTTCAGACGGACGCTTTCCGCGGGGCATGGCCTCAGCCTCCTCGACGAGCAAGCTCGCCTGTGGGGTCTTCAGCTCATGCTATTCCCGGTCAAGTAGGTGGAAACCTCTCTCCCTTTCGGGAGATTGTATTTCACACCCCTCACAGAACCGTGCTTGCGCTATTCACGCACACGGCTCTTCCATATTATCATTCACAGAATATAACTAATTTCTTCACGTAGTTCATAGATGTTGACCTTTGTCTTCGGCGTTGGAAGTGGAAACTTTATTAGAAACAAGGTGAATTTTTCAAAGTTAAATGATTTTCTTTGACTTCTTCTATTCATCCATTTGAAGAGTAATGTTTTCATTTTATCTACAAAGTTTCTAACACTTCGGCTATTGTCAGTTATGCAGTAATAATTATAATATCCGTTCAATGACCGTTGAAGTCTTTTGATAACATTGTGTATATTCATTGTGCGGTTAGCCTTAAGCCATTCTTTGCATTCTTTCATCTTAGCTCGAATCTTCTTCCCACTTGTTTTCCGTTTGACTCGGAAATTACCATACTTGCTTTGGCTACAGAAATGCGTGAATCCAAGAAATTCAAATGTTTCAGGTTTCCCTGTTCCTTTTCGTTTGCTGTTCTTTTCAGCGTATTTTCCGAAGGGAATAATCTTGGTTTTATCCTCCGCAATCTCAAGATTAAATTTCTTCAACCTCAAGATTAGGTCGCGATAAAAATTATTCGCTTCTGATTCACTTTGAAAACAACATACGAAATCATCAGCATATCTCACCATATAAGCATGTCCTGTACAGGATTTGCGAATGGTTTTCTCAAACCATAAGTCAAGAACATAGTGAAGATAAATATTAGCGAGAATTGGAGATATGATGCCACCTTGAGGAGTTCCAGAATCTGTTTTGTAGAGATTTCCTTCTTCCATGTATCCACCCTTTAGAAATCTTGAAATAATTCCTAAGAAAGCTGGGTCGGCTAATCTATGCTTAAGGAATTTCATCAGCCATTCGTGATTGACATTATCAAAGAATCCCTTGATATCCACGTCAACGATAAAGTTCGTATATCGCTTCTCAATATATACATTAAGTATTTTGAGCGCATCATGACAGTTTCGTTTAGGTCGAAACCCAAAAGAACTATCTAGGAAGATAGGTTCATACATGGCATTTAATATCTTCGCTATCCCTCTTTGAACTATCTTATCTTCATACTCGGGAATGCCTAGCGGCCTTTTCTTATCTGAACCCGCCTTTGCAATATACGTTCTTCTCACTGGAATTGGCTTGTAGCTTTTCTTTTTCATTCTTTCTACAAGCTTGGCGATGTTTTCATCCAAGTTCTTACCATATTCCTCTTTGGTAATTCTCAGAATTCCTGTCGCTTTTCCTGCCGGGAGTTCATGGTGGCATTGTTTAAGGTTTTCCTCGTTGAGTAAATACACAACTGAAGTAAACTTCATATCAGGTCTCTCTTTAGCTAATTCAGCTATCCTTATCAGTTTTGTTTCCATTTAATTGTCTACCTCCGTGTGTAGTAAATGTTTCCTTAATAAGGTCGATACTATGGCGGTTGTCTTTCCTCCATCAGAATTACCTGACTTCATCGGTACTACACAACCATCCGACTTCCTGTTCGGCATTTGGTTTACTTGCTTTGTATCGCTTGTAATACCATACTCTCCAAATAGGAAAGACCAAACAGGATCTCCCGAGTTGCTACAACATATCAATGTATGACGTGCCAAGGTCAACGACTCCGAAGAAGTCTCTGCTTTCTTGCCATTGCGATAGCAGAGATACTGCTTTCTGTGCTCCAGAGCACATCAGCCTCCTTATACCGGCATTTCGGAGCTCAATCCCTTCAACCAATTGGCTTTCGGCCCATCACCTAACTGTCTACGCTTAAAGATACAAGTTACCCTGCATCCTCCAAGACTCGCTACGAGTGAATGGCTAATTCTTTCTCGATGGGAATTCCACCCACTATATGTTGCAACCTAGGCTCGGTCGCTCCAGGAGTCGCCGTCTTCCATTTCAATCAACCTTAAGGTCATCATATGTAAAACAGACAATTATAAGTGTTTACCATATTCAAATGTAGGTACAGAAAAATTCTTATTTTCTCCACATACTTTATATTAGGGGCATTTGTCGGAAATTTAGGTTTAGTGAATGAGTGTAAAACTAATTACTGTGCGTTCTAAGTTTCATGCTTTTGAAGAATCGTGGAGCAAATGTACTTTCTCAACTGTTATTTAATATCAAATATAAATTAATTACAAAGCTAGAAACGAGTGAGGAGTTTTAACTGTTCGACCCCAGAAAGAGTAAAGACTCCGTCACACTAATTAAAGGTTCGATTTACTATTTTGGTACTAATTATTTTGAATATTTAATGTTCTTTACACATAGCCCAAGAAGAAGTAATGAAACAAAAACTGGAGAAATGATGCGTTCTCCAGTTTTTGTGTGTTTAATATGGAATGATTAACGTTTCATTGACCATTACTTTATTTGATGGTAAGTCATTGGCTACTTTGATTTTCTCTTCACCTAGTCGAGTTCCATAGTGTTGCATCGAAATGGAAAATAGAGTGTCTCCAGGTTTTACGGTGTATGTTTGATATTTTTGTTTTGGTTGTACTTTTGCTACAACTTTAGTAGATTGTGCAGTTGCTACTTTTGTCACTGGTTTTGTAGTAGGAGCTTGTGTAACTGAACTGGCTTCACTCGATGCCTCATCAGCAGAATCACTTTCAGTCGCTTCTACTTCAACTGTTTCAGTTTTTGTTGAGTCAGGTTCTGTAGCAACCGCTTCTCCATCCTCGATAATTTCATTTGAAGGGAGTGGATTCGATTTGTCTGCAGGTGCAGGTGTATCGACTTTAGGTCCTTCATCAAGAAGTTCTAATAAATCAGGTCGATAGAACGCTGTGAAAGACAATGACAGTTGTAACTTCGCAGGTTCTAATACCTCTGTCGTAACTTCTCCAGGTGAACTGAATGAGATATTATCCACTATTAATATGCGATCTAATTTCTCTATCTCATCAATGAAAGCTTCTAAAGTAGCATATGATGATGTCTCGATAGATAAATTGACGAGAAGTTGTTGAAGTGTTTCGACCCCTTCTGGAGGTGCTTCAATAACAAAAGGTCCTTCTGAAAAACCGATCGATTGAACAAGAGACTTCGACACTACTTCTGCTTTTTCAATTTGCAATATGATTAATTCCGTCAACGGATCAATCGGAACTTTCTTTTGCAACTCGAGTGAACTGACGATCGGTATTTCTGGTTGATCAGCAAGCTGCTGCTCTAATGCAAACAACACTTGTCTGTCCGCTATTAGTGTTGTTTCAGCAACTTCTAAACTTTCTTTTTTCGGAACATAGAACGTGAAATACGCGTAGGCAATCATAATTAAACAAAATAAGCTTGATAAAACAATAAGTCCAATTTCTTTTTGTTTTCTCGTTAAATTACTCATTTGCATCATCTCCTTGTGCATCATCTGCAGGAGGTTGTGGTTCTGTTGAAGGTGTTTCAGCTGGCTGTTCTTCTGTCGTTTCTTCCGTTGGTGTTCCGCCCTCAGTCGGCGTTTCACCTTCGACAGGTGGTACGTCTGGATCTACAGGAACAGCTGTGCCATCCGCTGGCATACGTGTATCTAAAAATGTCACTGCGTAAGATGCTAAATAACGTGGCATTATTTCTTCAGTTGATTCAACTTCTGTCACAGTTCCTTCCGTTTCATCTACTGCCTCATCAGCTAAAGGTTGATAAGAAACTGAAGATAACACAACGTCCGTAATCATTTCAGACGCTTTAAGTTGTGTTAAGTAAAACGCCGTAGCACGAGATGTATCAAATTGAGTTGTGATCGTTACTTGGTTCGGCGTTGAAAATGAAAAACTTAAGAAGAATCCACGTTCCGGTAATAACGCAGTCAATTCACGAATCAAAGGTAGTGTGTCGTATTGATACGTTTCAGCCCACTCGACAGTCTTTTGCAATTTCTGCGTATCACTTAATGCAGCTGTTATTACCATTTGTTCTTGAATCGTAGCTTGTTGACTAACGACTTCTACGCTTTGCGCTGCAAGTACTTGCTGTTTGTTGCTATATGTATTTCCAAGGAGATAAAAAACGAGTCCCGTGACTAGCCCTAAAAGAATAAGTGAAATGGCTGCAACGATAAAGGCAGGACGGTCCCGTTCCTTATCGCCAAGTAAATTTATATCTACTAACATCATCACACCTCTTTCAGAGCTAGTCCGAGCGCTCGATTAAAACGAACAGGAATGGCTTTTCCATCTTCTAAATAAATCGTTTCACGAATAACAGTTGAAGTTTCGACTTCAAATCGTAATTCAAGTGTCTGCAATAAATCTTCCCATCCATCTAACTCACCGTTAAGTAACACATTGGTAATTCCTTCATTTCCTTGATTCATATTGTAGCGATAGAAATTAATGAGTTTTTCAATTTCAGCAACGAGCGAATCCAGTTTAGTTGTTTGTGAGCCAATAAAGTAATTCGAGTCATCTGGTTCAGCAACTTCCACTGGTCTCATAAATAACGGGAAATGTTGATGGAAAATTGAAACGATATACTTATCGTTTTTGACATCTAGTAATAAAATATGTTCCTCACCTGAAAAATCATGTTGCGAAAAAGCTAATCTATATAAGGCAAGTGGTCCAATATCAGCAACAATCGGTTTCATTTTCACGTCTTGAAAGACGTCTTCATATGTATTCAAAATGCTTTCTTTCGAAGCGATTAAAATAGCTTCTTTTGTTTCTGTAGCTGCAGTATAAGGTACCACATCAAAAACGGGGTCTTCGAACGGTAAATAAAGTGTCGAACCAATTTCAATGAAGAAGTGGCCTTTCAACTCATCTCGTCGAACATCAGGAGGATAAGTTAGTTTGCGGATAATGACATATTCGTCAGGGGCGAGGAAGCGGACTGACTTTTTGGAAAGACCCCACTGATTGACAGCCTTATCGAGAATAGAGACAAGTGCGTCGGCATCTACAATTTTCCCATCTTTAATAATGCCTTCTGGAAGAACTTGTTCTTCCGCACAGCTTACATGAAGAGGCGAAGTAGACTTGATTTCGACATGTCGAACGGCATCTTCTTCAATTGTAATGGTTGCGATACGTGCTTTTCTCGATAAAAACGATAAGGCCATTTTTTCAGCTCCTAGACAATATAATAATAAAAACTTATCCCTGCACGAATTGGATGCAAAGGAGACCTCGCTTTATTTATAACAATTCTAACAATCGTGATGGGTTAGCGTTTGTGCTTAAAGAAGAGCGTGAATTTCTAGCAAAAAAATTTATCTTGTAATAGTAACGCCACTTGCTGGTGTACCAGTATCACTGTTTTTAATTTTATTAATAGATTCCTTCGTTGCAGAGACAAATACAATTTTAACTCCACCAACAACACCTGTAGCATTTAATGTTGCAGGAGTGCTCGCCGAACCTCGAGTAACACTAGTGAAAACAGCATCGGTTTCTCCATCAAATGATCCAAGATCATCGATATAAGGTGCTAATTCTGCTGTATTTGCAATGTCATCTGTATCATCCGGGTTCTCCGTGAAGTAAAGCTCTGCAGCCGCTAGTGTATTAGTGCCATCAGACTTAATCGCCCCTACACGACTATTCTCAATAATATTCCCAATCGCTGGAATAGCAATTGCTGCGATAATCGCTAAGATTACGATTACTGCTAAAAGCTCAATTAATGTTAAACCTTTTTGTTCTTTTAACTTTTGTTGAATGAATTTTCTCATTCTGTAAGCCTCCCTTTATTTTCTATAAATTGGTACTAATAAGTACAATTTCATAATATCATCTTTTTATGTCGAAATATATAGATAATTGGACTTTATGCTCATTTTTTATTTAAGTAAATAATACCTACTCTACATGTTATCATGTTCTAAAATATACCAAAAATAAGCAATAAGACCGACAAGGTGACGGTGCCCACAAGTCCTTCTAATAAGACAATCATTAGGGGTTCTATCATGCCTTTTAGCTTAACTGCATCGGCATTTACTTCTTTTTCATTGAATAACGCTATAAATTCTAACCTTTAATCTAGTAAAACTGTTTGTCATTACATAAAGTTCATATTTCCAATACAGAATCATTAGAAGTCATTTTCAATTAAGTGTATATTTAGTATATTTTTCTACATATTATCCATATTCTCAAACATACCAAACATAGGTAACATAATCGCCATAACGATGGTTCCTACAAGTCCTGCTAAGAAAACAATCATAAGGGGCTCGATCATCGCTTTTAGCTTATCTGTCTCCGCATCGACTTCTTTTTCATAGAACTCTGCTACTCGCTCCAACATATGATCAAGTGCACCTGTCTCTTCACCTATGGCAATCATATGAGGTATAAGTGGTGGAAACGCCCAATGACCTTTCATGGGTCCAGTCATCGATTCTCCTCGTTCTAACCCATCACGAGATTTGAGTATCACTTTTCCGATTACTTCATTGCCAACAACTCGTTCAACCATTGTCAATGCAGTTAAAATTGGGACAGAACTTGAAAACAATGAACTTAGTGTTCGTGTCATACGAGCCAAAGCAGCTTTTTTTAAAATGTTTCCAAATAGCGGCATTTTCAGTAAAAATGTATCTAAAATATATCGTCCTTTTGCGTCCTTTTTAATTAACCACAGTCCACCAGCGAAAAGTCCTGCAATTGCTAATAGAATGTACCAGTACCCTTGCACAAAATCACTTGCTCCCATTACGAATCTAGTAAGTAGGGGCAACTCCCCACCAAAACTACTAAACATTTCTACGAACATGGGTACGATTGAAGTTAATAAGAAAATAACAACACCCACTGCTAAAATTGCGACGATTACTGGATAAGTCATCGCCGATACGACTTTTTGTCTTGTGGCATGAGCTTTCTCAAAATGAAGCGCTAACGTGTCTAATGAATCATCAATCGACCCTGTTAATTCACCAGCTTGCAGAAGATTCACAACAAGCGGTTCAAAGATTCTCGGGAATTTTTTCACTGATTCTGATAAAGCATTCCCGCTTTTCAAATCATCGGAAATTTCTACAAGTGCTCTTCTCAATGCTTTTGACTCTACTTGCTGCGCCAAAATGACACATGAATCGACAATCGTTACGCCAGCTCGCATTAGCGTAGCAAATTGGCGTAAAAACATAATAAATTGTTCTCGCTTTACTGGATTTCCAAAGGCAATATCCTTTTGAAGTGTTGTAGCAGCCAATTGCTTAATTTCAGTAATGCGAATGCCATCATCGCGGAGTTTCATGATGGCTTCTCGTTGATTTGCTGCTTGTACAATTCCTTTTCGAACGGCTTTACGGTCACGACCGACATATTGGAAACGTCCCATTAATGCTCTTCTCCTTCAAGATATGGCTGAGCCATTTCTTGTGAAATTTGCCCTGACTCGACTAACTCTTTCACTGACGTTGCCATCATATGCATTCCCAGAGCACGATTGGTCATGATGACGTTAGGTATTTGATGCACTTTTGCTGTACGAATTAAGTTCGCAATTGCTGAATTACTAATTAATATTTCTGTTGCAGCACGACGACCTTTTCCATCAACTGTTTTTATCAATCTCTGACTGATTACAGCTTTTAATACGCCGCCAAGTTGCGTTCTCACTTGTGCTTGTTGTTCCGGTGAAAACACATCAATGATACGTTCAATGGTTGAAGCAGCACTAGAAGTATGTAATGTTCCTAAAACTAAGTGACCCGTTTCTGCTGCTGTGATAGCAATACCGATGGTTTCTAAGTCCCGCATTTCCCCAACGAGAATGACATCTGGATCTTGTCGTAATGCTGCACGTAGTCCACTTGTAAATGACTTCGTATCAAAGCCTACTTCACGTTGGTCGATAATACTCGTCCCATGTTCATGCATATATTCAATCGGGTCTTCCAATGTAATAATATGTAAATTTAAGTCTGTATTCATATGTTTAATCATAGCTGCTAAAGTAGTCGATTTCCCTGAACCAGTAGGACCTGTCACTAAAATTAAACCTTGTTTTGTTTCTGCTAATTTCTTCAATATATTCGGCATTTGTAACTGCTCAACCGTTGGAATAATTTGAGGAATTGTACGGAACGCAATAGAGATTTTTCCTTTTTGATGAAATGCATTTACACGATAACGTGCAACATTTTCAACCACATGTGAGTAATCTAGCTCGCCTAGTTCTAAAAAGGTATCCCATAATTTAACGGGTGTAATCGCTCGTGCCATTTCTCTAGACATATCATCCGTAATAGGTGTAGAACCAATCTTAACTAAGTCACCTTGTACACGAAAAATTGGAGGTACTCCCACAGTAATATGAATATCTGATGCTTTTTGGTGAAAAGCATTTGTTAGTAATTGATCGACTGATTCTCTCATATTTCCACCTAATCTTGGAGGGCAACACGCAGAATTTCTTCTGTCGTCGTTTTGCCTTCTCGTACTTTCTCTAGTCCGTCATCTATTAAAAAGATCGTGTCATTTGCTTGAGCAATTTCTCTTATTTCAGCTGCATTTCCACCACGGTTAATCACACTTTTAATTTTATCATCTATTACAAGTACTTCATGTATGGCCATACGTCCTCGGTAGCCCGTCATACCGCATGAAGGGCAACCTTTACCTCTTGTTATCGCTTGAATATCCATTCCACGCTTTTGGAAAATATCTATTTCACGAACAGTCGGTTCCTGTTTTTCACTACAGTCACGACAGACACGTCGCACTAAACGTTGTGCAACGACAGCATTAATGGAACTTGTCACTAAAAATGGTTCAACCCCCATGTCCATTAAACGTGTAACAGAGGCAATCGAATCATTGGTATGAATTGTACTTAATACTAAGTGACCCGTTAATGAAGCACGAATCGCAATTTCAACTGTTTCTTTATCACGAATCTCTCCGACCATAACAATGTCAGGATCTTGACGCAGTATTGAGCGAAGCCCAGCCGCAAAAGTTAATCCAACATTTGAGTTCACTTGAATTTGATTAACTCCTTCAAGCTGATATTCTACAGGATCTTCAACCGTAATAATATTCACTTCTTCATTATTCAAATAGTTTAGAGCAGCATATAAAGTAGAAGATTTTCCAGACCCAGTAGGACCCGAAATCAAAACGATACCGTTTGGTTTAGCTATTTCTTTCATAAAACGCTCATAATTCTTTTCAGACAAACCAAGCTTTGAAATGTCAGTTAAGTTATTTGATAAATCCAAAATACGCATAACGATTTTTTCCCCATACACAGTAGGTAATGTAGAGACACGCAAATCGATTGCTCTAAAATCAACATTTGTTTTAATCCGGCCATCTTGAGGGATACGATGCTCGGTAATATCTAACTTTGCCAAAATCTTAATACGAGCTGTCACCATTCCTTGCATTAACTTAGGAAGCGTTCGCTCATCATGTAAAACTCCATCAATTCGAAATCGAACCAACAAACGTGTTTCTTGAGGGTCAAAATGAATATCACTCGCTTTTTGCGTCACTGCTGCAGACATAATTTGATTAACAATCCGCACGACTGGAGCATCGACATCTAATAGTTCTTCTTGCTTTTCAGCAGAAACTGCTTGGTCAACCAAGAAATCATCAAACGATTCGTCTTCGTAATATTTATTAATTGTTTTTAAAATGTCTTCTTTAGAAGCAATTGCAGGAATGATTTGAAAACCACTAATTAATCGTAGATCATCAATCGTAATGAAATCCATTGGATCTTTCATCGCAACATATAATTTATCTCCATCAATTTTCAAAGGAACAATCAGATTTCGTTTTGCCAAATCCTTTGGTATGACGCTGAAAATTTTCGGGTCAAATGGATAATGAAATAATTGAACTTGAGGGATTCCAAGTTGAATTTCGAGCACTTCGAGTAACTGTTGCTCCGTAATAATACCTTGTTGCAAAAGTGCATCGCCAAGCATTTCATCTCGCGATTTTTTTTGCAACACAGTCGTTAGTTGATCTTCTGTAATTAGCCCATTTTCAACTAATAAATCACCTAGTCTTTTTCGAATCAAGTTACTTCCCCCTATTACTACTTACTTGGTGGTATTACATTTCCACCTTTATCGTATTCTGGATCTGTATCGTCGCTTGTAGGATCATTTTTAGTACCTGAATCATTCCCTGAGCCAGATCCTCCTGTTGATGAGCCGTTATCTGAAGTTCCATTTCCATTATCAGTTGAAGGTTGACTTGTTGAGCCGTCTGTCGAACCAGTCGTTCCATCATCAGGTGTCGTGCCAGTTCCATCGGTTGTGGTGCCATCTCCGCTTCCTTCTGCAGGAGCTGTTTCTATAACAGTCAAAGGATGAACTTCTACTTTATGTACAGGTGGGTAGAAATCTTTCGAAATATTTATCGTTTCTAAAACATCTTCTCCAGACATAATTGTTTTTATGACTGTCACTTGAACCCCATTAGCTCCAGCTATTTTTAAACGAATTGTATTTTGATTAACGAATGAACTATATTGTTTGATTGTTTTTGGAGAGTATTCTTCTTGATTCGAAAGAGTCGTTTGGTAGCTATAAATTAGAGGTAAACCAGTTATTGAAGCATTTAAACTAGTCCCAACATTATTAAAGTTCAACGTAAAAGTAGTTGAATTCGGATTCGTAAAAACAAAATCAACTCCAAGTTCTCGATTAATCGTAGCCTCGAAACCGAGTGGAACTGACGCAGGAACAGTTGGCCCAATACTTCGCTCATCTACACCAAAATTCGTTTGAAGGACAGACGCGTATAAGATAGATGCAACTGTCGTTAAATCTTGCTCAGTCACAATTCCCACATCGGCAGTTTCAATAAAATCTAACAACGAGAATGTAGTCAACGAATTAATAGCATATCCATCTAGAGCTAATAGTAGATTTTGAATACCTACTGATGTTTCGATAGTATCAAAAGTAACATTTGAAACCGTAGCTTCTATAGTCGTGCTTGCAAATAAAGCACTAGAGATATCGATAGTTTGATTATTTCTTCCTGAAGCTAACTGAATACGAATAGCTTCAGTTGCGCTCGCAATTTCCTCATCACTAAAGACAAATGGTGCAAACTGTTGATTTAAAAACGTGCCAACTGATTCTTCCGCAACGTCAAATTGTAGTTCGTTTTTTGCTCCGTCTTGTGCGGAAGTTAATGTGCTATCCGTGTTAAATTCAACCACTTCTAGAGGAAATGGAACAATCGCATCCTGAAGTTTGATTTTCACTTGGGCTTTATCATACCAACCTTTAACGCCAGTTTGAACTGTCACGGCAGCTTCTTCCTCTGGTAAATTTGAAACATCAAAAGGACCTATGTATGTTTGATCGCCAAATTCTTTTGAAGCAAAAATCACATCATTAATTACATATGTACCTGCTTGTGTGACACCGAAGAACAAAACAGATGAGCCAAGGAGAGCAGCAATGGTAGTCCCAAAAAGTTTATTATTCAATTATTGGACCTCCTTCTTGGATGGTTTTAACCAGTCATCATTTTTGACTTCGGTTACAGTTGTGGGTGCAAGCTCCAGTTCAACTTGAGCTTTAGTAGTTGGTTTTTCCTTTACCTGTTGAATCGGTTGTGAAACAAAACTACGAGTTTCTTCTGCCAACTTTTGTTTTTCTAATTGTTTTGTTAAAAGTACTGCCCCTGCAAAAATCAAACCAATCATAATTAAAAGTGCATAATAAAAACTAAGTGTAGATTGCACAAGTAAACCTAATAAAGCAATCAATAATCCACCCACTAAAAACATCAATTTTGTCTTTAACTCTATCTTTTTTACGAATAATATGACTATTGGAAACACAATAAGTGCAAGCAATAGAAGTATAAGATATTTAATCATGTTTCACCTCTTAGGGATTATAAGTAACATCATTTATTGTCACAGAAGGGATATTTATCAAATTACTTGGTGCATTAAGAGATTCACCTTCTACTGCGTAATTTGTAACTCCACAAGTACTTAAAAAACTTTGATATTCAGGAATGTGATTATATTTCGGCTCATTTAATTTGTCGTTTTTTGTACCATAATAATATATTTTACCTTCACCTTCTATTGTAAGAAGCTGGGATACCGCTGAAGCGGGAAAGCTATCTAGCTTTATACAAAGGTTTGAAGAAGAGTCGAGTCTAAATTTCTTATCAACATTAAAGAGTGGGCGAGTATCATCTTCCAAATCAGCTTCTAATTCTTCTTCCAATCCTAATAAAACAACTGTAGTATTCATTATTCCTTTGCCATTAAACTTACTCGCGTCGAGTTCTTGTAAAACCATAGTATTATGCCCTTCACTGTGTTTACCAATATTGTTTGCATTGTCTGCATCTAGTTTTCCTGAAACATAGAGTTTGAAATTTTTAAGATTATTAATATTACCTAAATCCATAGAACCGTTTACGTATAAATTAAAGTTAAATAGGTCTTTGATATTCCCTTTACTATTTCCTTTACCATTTCCAGTAACGCTAATATCAGCCCAATCATCAATAAAGATATTAAAATCAGAAATTTGTAGAATTTTCCCTTCAATATCTGTTTTTAATGAAGCTAGAGAATAAGAACTATTCATCTTACAAGAATATGGTTTTTCGTTAGTATCTTTAAAGGTTTGAAGATATGATTGACAATGAGTCGTTACATCTGTCGGGAATATGGTAACACTTTCATTAATGATCCCATTATTTAAAAGAATGGTAGTATTCTCAACAACATCTAAAAGGTTTTTAGGATCGACAAACTTTATTACAGCTTCCATTTCATACTTTTTTAAGGACTCTATTTTCTCATAAAATCCAATAACATTATATGTTAATAAAAACATATTTCCCTCTCTATTGATTGTTGGAACTTGGCTCATCTTATAGCCTAAATAATTATTAGGATTTGAAATAATGTTAATATTTTCCTTATCCGTATTATCATCAAAGTGAGTCCCATAAACTTTAGTTACTAGTGCTGGTACAAAAATACTATTAAAGTTTGCTATTTCATTTTCATAATCCTCTAAACTTTTCTTAAGTATGATAGAGTTACAATTTTCCTTGTCCACTTGATCACATTTTTCTTTTTCTAATTTAAATGTATCTCCTAAGTCACGAATTTCACTATACTTAAATTCAATTTGATTATTTATATCTGTTCCAATTTTTTTTACGCCCATCTCTGCAGCTACAACAGCTTGATTGTTCATGTCCACTGCTCTTTCTTGAGTGACATGATTAAGAGATCTACTCATAAAGACAGCAGTTAAGCTTAAGAATATTATAATTGTAAATAAAACGATTAACAGAGCATATCCTCGCTGATTTATAATTTGTTTCATGGTCTCTTAACCCCTTCATATGTCTTATTGTCCAGAATATTCTTCCTCTACCTATGATTATCTTACTAATTAAGCAGAAAGTCATGTTTTTTTATTTATATATTGTTAAAACTTGAAAAAAAGAGTCGAAAGTTTCGACTCTTTTTGTTTACTATAATTATAATAAATTGAGATTGAACGTTTAGTAGGTTACTTTCAAGTAAGGATCTTCCCAAAATGCACTTATTATAGGATTCTGAAGCACACCAGGATCATCTACATCCGGATGATTAGGATTTGATATCGGGCACTCGCTACGAAGTGAATCGACACTTACTTTTTTAACAATCGAATTACTTCCGCTTAAATTAGAGGGTGTTAAAGATCCTGTATAGTAAATGTTCACATTCGATAGTTCTGTTTTCTTTTGTAGATTAATTGAACCTTCGACACAAAGATTTGTATTAACAGCGTAGAAATGTTTTGTTGCAACAAAATCACCTATTAAATTAATTGTGGAATTACTAAGTTCTACTTGTTCCCCAGTAAAATCCCCCTTAACCTGAAAGTATGTACTTGATGCATCAATATTTTTCACAGTCACATCATTATTTGAAAATACTGTAACGTCACTCAATCCGATAGCATTATGAAGTTCCCAAGTACCGTTATTATAAAATGTGGATTTTTTTAAAGAATAATTTAAATTACCAGTTCCATAATTATAATTTGTGGTGAATACTGTTGTATTATTTAATAGTTTTAAATCTAATAAATTGTCACCAAGACATGTAATATTAACTAATGGATCAACACATTTATTTATACCGCCATGTGCTGAAGGATCTAATATTTTTTTTTCCATTTCAATAAAACTGGGCGGAACCCACTTACTTTCTATTGGTTCTACAGGAGTTATTACAAGAATTGGAGATGGGATATTCATATCAAATTTCAAATTTGAAACTTTATTGTTCGAAATCCCTTTAACATTTACGTTTATTACTACTTTAGCTTCATTAATTTGATAACTTGGAATATCTTGTCCAATATTCCCTAACTCATAGTAAATTTGGTCATTCACAGTGATTCTTTGACTGAAGTTTGTATAATAATCATTAATTGCTTCACCAATATTAATTAAATAATCATTTTTAATATTGTTAACTTTTAGCTCTTTTTGCATATCAGAATGAGTGGAAATTTCTGGGGAAGTATAATAAGCATTAATTTTTTCTATTAATATATTATAATGATGAAACTTTATTCTATTATATTCAGCTATCCCCAATACTTTAAAATAATCTACTCCCATTTCTGCAGCAACAACAGCTTGGTTACTTATATCTGTAGTTACTTCTTGTTTCGAATGATTTAATGATCCATTTGCAACTATTGCCGAAACGCTAATTAAAAAAACAATCAGAAATAGGACTAGTAATAAAGCATAACCTTCATTATTCTTTAAGTATTTCATATAAATACCCTCAGTTCGTTTTATATCTAGAAAGCGTTGTACTTATCTCGTAATTAATTGTACGTCTACTTTCCAAAGTTAACACGATGCTAATAGAATTATTTTCTTTGGTAGGATTAATTTTTTCTAAAGGTAAAGGAGAATTCATGGTACTAATGTCATAGTCAGCATTATTAATTGTAATAGTTTTGTTAAAAACATTTTCACATGTACTTTGATTAGGATCATCATATGTTAATACTTGTAAATCATTATTTTCAGTTATATCAATTTGATAACAATTCCCACTTCTGTGTATATTCAATAATTTAGATGTAATAAGATTGGCTTCTTGTTGAATTTTCGTTTTTTGGCTCTCTACGACAGATCTTTGTATCCCTATTGATAATGTCGTCATTATTAAAACAGCAACCATTGAGACAAGGGCTAGTGCTGCAATGAGCTCGATTAATGTTATCCCTTTTTCACTTTTTAATAATTTCATTAGCATTCACCTACCTATCTAGCTTCAATATATCCATATGTTTCACTACTGGTTTTTCCATCTTTGATTACTCTCAAAACAATTTTGTAAAGTGTCACCGTCCCTGCCAAATCCTCTTTGTCATAAATAATGAGATCAAAGGTATACTCACCGTGTTGATCTTTCTTTAATTTATAAATCTTAAAAGTCTTTGATGGTATTTCAGGATTAGGATCTGGATTAGGTTTTACTTCCAGACCCGTCTCGGGGTTTGTCAAAGGCGCGTCCACTGCAATTAAATCATAATTAACATCTAATAATTCAATAACTTCATTTGAATCTGCCAACTTATCTATGGTCCAACCCGAGATATTTGTAATTTCCGATATTTCTTCCCTTGCCAAATTCATAGTATCTAGTTTAGCTTCTGTTTTTTCATTAACTAAAGACATTTGCGGAAATACAGCCATGATGCTAATAAACACAATTCCTAAAATAACGAGTGCAGCAAGAACTTCAACTAGTGTAAGCCCTGATTGGTTGCGATTCTTTTTATTTTTTTTCATGTCAATCGACCCATTTCAATTTAATTAATTCTATTATCATTCTAAGATACTATTTTTTTCATGTAGTCTATCTCTTTGAGTATCTCATATTCAAAGGTAAAAAGAGCCAATAATTCCACTCTTTCAATAATTATTATTTTCTTTCGTTGTAAATTGATGATGGATTTTAGTGGAGTATCCATAAACAATACCTAAGAACATCCACAGAATTGGTGCTACACTGACCACACTAATGTTAAATATCGCTTGAACTAGATATCCTGTAATGACAGCCAATAAGGTAAAGATAATATGTTTTTGTTGTTTATTTGCTCCTTTTAATGTTTGAAATGCTCTGCGATAAACTTTGAACAACAACAATAAATAAACTAGAAGGGCTGGAATTCCTATCGTAACTGCTATTTGTAAATATTCATTATGCGCTTTATCAACCATTATCGTTCGATTATTAAAATATTCCTCGAGTTCATCCGGGGTTGCTGGGAATACAATTGCATGTGTGTCTATACCTGAACCAATCCAGAAATAATCATCGAGAATTGTTACATCTTTTTGCCAAATAATCAATCGAGAAGATCCTTCATGACCAGTTAGTCCCTCCTCTAGTAATTCTCCTGACTCTTCTAGAGTGATAAAAATTTTACCTAAATATCTATTCCCTTCAGTGGCATTAATGCCTACTACCATAATACCCATTGCTAAAAGAAGAACCATCCATTTTCTCCATAGCTTATATTGCTTTACGATTGTAAACGTGTAAAACAAGGCAACAATTGTCAAACCTATCCACGCACTTCGTGTGTTGGTATAAAGTAATACAGATGTCATTAATGTCAGTACAATTCCATAGAAAAGCAGCGGTTTTTTTTCACTCGCCATTATGTAAAGACCCATTCCTATCCCCATTGTCAGAACTAAGTAAGTTCCGTAAAAATTAGGGTTATCAAAAAAGGCGATACTGCTAGTAGGACTTTCCCAAGGAACAATTAACGATATGAAATCGTAATCAAAATGTTGAAGGATACCATAAATTGAAATAACTGCAGATACAACAAAGAGATTTTTCAATAACTTTTCAGGTGAAAAATTATCGTAATTAATCACTCGATAATAGAAGTAAAACACGCTTAAATATCCAAGCCATGTTAAATAACCTTCGTGTCTTGTCCACGCCCCAACTATTGAAGTATAAATATCAGCTGAAAAGATCGTGGAAAACGTAAGTAATGCGATAAAAATAAATAGTATGTATTCCATCTTCAATTTCTCATCAACTAATTTTGGCTGTAGCAAATTTCCTCTCCATACGAGAATCCATATAATTCCCATGAACGCAATTAAAAATGTCGATTTAATCAATGAAAATGAAAAGTCTTCATTCCATGGATCTATAACGAATGGAAATAATATCATGAACCATATAATAAGGTCCTGTGCTGAAATTTGTTTCTTGATGATAATTCCCCCTGCATATGTATAATAATTTTTCTATAATAGAATTATATCGTTCTTTTGGTATATTTGCGCAAAAAAATACAGAGACTATTAGCCTCTGTATTTTTTATTTCACATATTCAGCTACCCGATTCCTACCTTCGCGCTTCGCTCCAATATAAAGCGCGCGATCAGCGTTTCGAATAAGGGCCATGGCTTCGTCACAGTCTTCTGGTGCGGTGGAGACGCCAATGCTTGTGGTGATATTTACTAATGTTACTTGCTGTTGATTCCCTAGTTCTGTTCGGATTTCAAATGGTGTGGCCTCTATTTTAGCACGCAACTTTTCTGCTAATTCTAGTGATTGTTGTTTTGAGAAGTTTGGTAGAATGACGACAAACTCTTCTCCACCGTACCTTGCTATAGTGCCATAATCTTCACATTCTTTTTCTAGAAGTCTAGCTAATCCATATAGAATATCATTTCCACTTTGATGACCATACGTATCATTGATCCCTTTGAAGCGATCTATATCCATCATTAATAATGATAATTGACGAAGTTTTCCATTCAATAGGTCATTCATATCTAGTTCGAGTTGCTGTTCTAAATAACGATAATTGTATAGTTTCGTTAAAGCACAACGTTCGCTTTTTGATACTGCCTCTTGAACATATCTCGCTTTTTCAAGCGATACGGCAAAGTAAGAACAGAGTAGACTAATAATTTGTAGTTGGTACGTCTCAAATGCGAATTTTTTCCGTGAGGCAATAACTAAAATACCTTCCATTTTTTGATTTCTACTTATAGGGACAGATATTATGCTCTGTGCATCGTAAGGAAGAAAATCCAAATTCGTATTGCGCCATTCGGAATGCTTATTAAATAAAATAGGCTTTTCTTTTTTGTACACTTCTCCCGCAATACTTTTTAGTAACTCTTCATGAGAATGATGGATTTCAATATCAATATTTTTTTCCATCGCTTTCAAAAACATCATATTTCCTTCTTTGATATTAATGATGTATGAATAGTCCACAGGTAACATCTTATTAATTTTGGTTAAAAATAAATCGATTATTGCTTCACTATTAACTACATCTGCTAATTTATGACCGATTTCAGTTGCTTGATTCAAGTCATCATTTACACGCGTCGAATTACTATACATTCGAACAAGGAACGTAATCATTAAAAATGGAACTCCAAGTAATAGAAAAGCAATTGGGCCAACATGTACATTTAGTAGGTAGAGCATAATACCAAATGGGAAAGTCACCACTAATCCAGCATAATCCCATATCGTATCTGTTCCAAAGAAACCTTCATTTTCTTGTTTTGTTACGACAAGATATACATATAAAATCACATGGTTAGTGAACATGTTGATTATTTGATAGATAAATCCAAACAGTATGATGTCTTTTAATTCGATAGAACCAACTTGGTACCCCATTAAAATAACAGAGAAACCACTAATTATTGAAACCATAAAGAACATTAATGAATTAAATAATGCACGATAAAAATCACTATATGATATTTTCAGTCGGAAAGCTAAAGGAATTATGGCGAGTTGCATAACTAGCATTTCAAGGAAGACACCATATTTCAAGAATATAGCTAGGTTGATCCACTGCACTAAAAATATCGTTGTACCCGCTACTTTAAAAGGAAAATAAGTGGTTAATATGGCAAGTGCTGTAAACCCGAATAGAATTGGCCAATCGATTTGACCTGGGGGTGCGAACTGATAGACAAGATACATACCAGCTGGAACAATCACTACCCATAAGGCCCAAATTAGTCTTTGAGTTCGTTTCGATATATCCATACGCACCCCCTTCTTTATAGTTCTATTTATCTACCACAAAATCATTTTATCAAAATTAGAAAGTTTTGTCATCTATTATATTCAAACAATTCCAAACAATTGGAGAGCTCTCAAACGCAGTCCAGACAAGAGATAAAGGGAGCCCGTTACTATTGTCACATGTGTTTTTGAATTTATTTTTATTATAGATTTAAGTGGTTCTTTAGTAACTTCCGAATAGGGTGATTCACTAATTTTCGACAAAGCGGATGAAGGCATTGAGCGCTCATCTTCGAAATCTACAAATGTAAAATTTGAAGAAATTTCTTCAAAAATCCGCAAAATAGTTTTAGCATCTTTACCTTTTATCATGCCAACATAAAAATGGATAGGTGTATTTGGAAAAACTTCTTTCACAGTATTAACGAGTGCTCTTGCACTTGCTGGGTTATGAGCCCCGTCAAAATATAGGGTATCTGTAATTTTTTCAAAACGACCAGGAATAAAAGCTGCTTTTAACCCTCTTCTAAGTAATTCTTCATTTATGTTGATATTGAGATTCTCTACAACATAGATAACTGTACGTATTGCAAGTGCTGCATTGTCTACTTGGTGAGGTCCTGGAAGTGGCACAGTTAGATGAGAGATTTGTTGACCATCATTATTTTTATACATTCCATTAGCAAACGAAAAATCTTGGTTGATTTTCCAAAGTGGTGAATTTTTTTTCAACGTTTCCTTAAAGATAACTTGTTCAGCTGATTCCTCTAGCGGACCAATGACGACTGGAATTCCTTCTTTAATAATCCCCGCTTTGTGAGAAGCTACTTGTTCAATCGTGTTCCCTAGAAATTGTTCATGTTCAAGGGCGATGCTTGGAATAACAGAAATGACTGGTGTAATGACATTGGTACTATCAAATCTTCCACCCATTCCTGCTTCTAGCAATACAATATGTGGTTGGAATTGGTCAAAAGCCATAAATGCAAGGACTGTTAACAACTCGAAATCAGTGAGCAACCCGCTAAGTCCTGCTTCCTTTGCTTGAAGAAAAACAAAATCTAGTTGTTGACGTGAAATATACTCTCCGTTTAATTGAATTTGATCATGCACATCCATAAAACAAGGCGAATAAAAACAAGCGGTTTTCACGCCATGTGCTTGGAGCATGCTGTTCATCATACTTATCGTAGATCCTTTGCCATTGCTCCCAGCCACATGAATAAATTTTAGATTACGCTGAGGGTTCCCCACCTTTTCTAATGCATGAGTGATGGCACCCAGTCCCGGTTCTATCGTACTTTTACTTTCCATTTGAAAACGTTCTTTGTATTCATTAAACTTCGGAATCATTAGTAGCTCTCCTTTACATTAAACGAAAAAAGAACCCCACCTTCACGAGTAAGGCAGGGCAACATATTAAAATACTTTCGTTTGTGCTTTTTGTTTTAAGTATGGACGAACGAGCGACATGAAATACAAAGAGCCCGTTACAAGTATGACACTTGACTCATCTGCTTTTGTTAGTGTTTGTTCAAGTGCATCTTGCCAGTTAAGGATTAATTCCTTTTGAGGATGACTCGTCTTTTCAAAAACATCTTTGCCGGCAGCTGAATTTTTTATATGAATTTCTGTCACTGTAATCGTTGTCGCAATTTCGTCCAACATGCGCAGTACTGATGTAATGTCTTTATCTTGAAGTGCGGTAAAGACAACGTGAATGTTTTTTGTCGGGTAACGCTGTTCCATCGTTTGAAGGAGAACTTCCATACCTGCCGGGTTATGTGCACCGTCAATAATGACATTCGGTAAAACTTCTTCAAAACGAGCTGCCCAACTTGAAATACTCAACCCTTGGCGAATACTCGCTTCAGAAATCTTATAGCCATAGTACTTGTTCAATAACAACGCTGCTGTAATAGCAAGCGATGCATTTTCAACTTGATGATGGCCCATCATTTTCAAGTTCAGATTCGTTAACTTATGGTCTTGTAATTGATAAGAAAAATTTTGTGAGTTACTTTCTTGTGAGACATTTTCAATCAAGAAGTCTTTATATAATTGGTAGATTGGAGCTTCTTCACTAGTAGCTTTATTCTCAATAACATCCACTGCTAGTTTTTCTTTCACAGCACTAATTACGGGTACAAAAGGCTTTATAATACCTGATTTTTCTACTGCAATTGCGTCTATCGTATCGCCCAAAATTTGCGTATGTTCAAGTGAAATGGACGTCAAAATTGATAATAAAGGGGTTAAAACATTCGTTGAATCAAACTTCCCGCCAATGCCGGTTTCGATCAAAGCAATGTCCACATTCATATCGTTGTAGTACATAAATGCAATGACTGTTAATATTTCAAAGAAGTTTGAACCATCTCCTACTTGTTCTTCTTGCAAAAGCGGATAGATGTCGTTCATATATTTGATAAATTGATCATCTGTAATCATTACATCATTCATCATGATGCGTTCATTTACTTTTTCAAGATGAGGTGAAGTGAAGCTTCCCACTTCTAGGCCTTCAGCTATTAATATTTCTTTAAGTGCGTTTAAGGTAGACCCTTTTCCATTTGACCCTGCAATGTGAATAGAACGGAAGCCTTTATGTGGATTCCCTAGGGCTGCCAAGATAGCAGTAATGCGACTTAAGCGACCATTTCGCTCTGTTTTCTGATCCATTGAATAAATGTATTCGATTACTTTATCAACTGATGTAAACACATAGGTCACTCCTCAAACTCAATATTCCCAGAGGTTATGAGAATTCACTTTATTCTATCACGTTGGTGAAATAAAATCCCCTTCTCGATAGAACAAGCACGCTGATTTCCGTTCCGAGCGGACGC
>NZ_AMGD01000044.1:0-27385 GCF_000297555.1 Paenisporosarcina sp. TG-14 | reverse complement strand
ACTTGAGTTGACAATTTACATTTAAAAAAGAAGCCATCTTTAAAAGACGGCTTCCATTTTACTAACTTTTCATTCGAGGATCTAGAGCATCACGCAAACCGTCGCCCATTAAGTTAAAGCCTAATACCGTTACCATAATTGCAAGACCTGGGAAAATCATCGTCCAGGGTGCGTTTATGAAATTCACTCGGGCATCTGCTAGCATTTTTCCCCATTCAGGAGTTGGTGCTTGTGCACCTAGCCCTAGGAATCCAAGTGCAGCCGCTTCAATAATTGCTGTTGCAATGGCAAGTGTACCTTGCACTATTACAGGGGACATAGAGTTTGGCAAGATATGCGAGAACAAGATTCGAATATCTTTCATACCGATAGCTTTTGCTGATGTAATATATTCTTCTTCTTTTATGCTCAAAACTTTAGATCGAATTAGGCGACCAAAGTTTGGTATGTTAATAATCGCAATAGCGATTAAAGCATTTTGTAGAGATGGTCCTAATACCGAAACAACTGCAATAGCTAGTAAAATACTTGGGAAAGCGAGCATAATATCAAAAATTCGCGAAATGATAGTATCTACCCATTTGCCATAATATCCTGCAACAATCCCTAGAATACTACCAAACACTAATGATCCGATAACTGAAAAGAATCCAACCCATAATGAAATACGAGCTCCATGAATAATACGAGATAAAATATCTCGACCAAAGTCGTCTGTTCCTAACCAATGGGCACTAGATGGTTTTAATAAACGATTTGATAATAATTGTTCGTTAATGCCTTGCGGTGCTATCCAAGGCCCAATGAATGCCACGATGATAAAGAATAGAACAATCCCAGCTCCCACAACGGCTACTTTACTTTTCTTAAAGCCTCGCCACGCTTCGTGCCAAGGGCCTGCTACTTTATCTGTTTGTGGAGCTACATCTGGTTGTTTAGGCGCCAATTTGGACATGTTGAGATTCCTCCTTCTTAATCATATTTAATTCGCGGATCAATTAAGCTGTACAGCACATCAATAACTAAGTTAATCATCACGAAAATGAATGCTACTACTAGAATTCCAGATTGAATAACAGGATAATCACGGAAGTTAATAGCCTCATAAATGTAACGTCCTACTCCTGGCCATCCAAAGATTGTTTCTGTTAAAATCGCTCCTCCAAGAAGCATACCCATTTGAAGACCGATAATTGTTAACACTGGAATAATAGCATTTTTCAATGCATGTTTGTAGACTACCCAAAACATTTTTTGTCCCTTCGCTCGAGCTGTACGAACGTAATCTGAACGCATAACTTCAAGCATACTAGAACGCGTCATACGTGCAATGATTGCCATCGGTATAGTTGCGAGTGCAATACCAGGCAATACTAGATGTTTTAATACCGTACTAAGTTGATCAAATCTACCTTGCAAAATGGTATCGAGAACGTATAAGTTGGTAATTGATTCGACAGGGGTACGCACTTCTTCACGACCTGTCGTTGGCAGGATGCCTAGTTCAATACCAAAAATGTATTGAAGCATTAATCCTAACCAGAAGATAGGCATAGATACACCCACTAATGCTAAAATCATAGCCGTATAATCAAACCATGAATTTTGAAACCATGCAGAAATGATACCTGCATTTACCCCTACAATAATGGCTATTAATATAGCAAATAAAGATAGTTCAAAAGTAGCTGCTAAATATCCCCAAATTTCATCAGAGACAGGATTCATTGTACGCATTGATTCACCAAGATCGCCTTTAAAAAGGCCCATTAAGTAATCAAAGTATTGAATATACCAAGGGTTATCTAATCCGAGTTTTGTTCGAAGTGCAAGAATAGCTGATTCTGATGCTTGTTGTCCTAAAATAACTTGAGCTGGATCACCCGGAATCGCACGAATAATCATGAAAACAACAAATGTCATGCCTAATAACACTGGTATTAATTGCCATAGTCTTTTCCCGATATAGTGAAGCATTTTCTTCACCTCTCCATCTGATGCAGTATATAAGAAATGCGTAGCGAGCTCCTTGGGATACACGAACGCAACAAGATTTGAAACGGAAAACGTGATTCCACTTGAAATCTGAAGCTTATGTGCAGCCTGTCTCGCAAAGCTAGACATTAAAATATGTAAGCTATTATCGCTATACCTTATTTTCATTAATTAAAAAAAATGGAGAGAAATCTTGAAGACCTCTCTCCATCAGTCAGTTTTTTACTTGAAGTCTACTTTATTTAATCTATCAGATCCTGTTGGATGTGGTGTAAAGTTTACCAAATCTGCGGTACCTGCAAGAAGTGGTGTAGAGTGTGCAAGCGGTACCCAAGGTGCTTCTTCGAAAATGATTTCTTGAGCTTGAGCGTAAAGTTCATTTCGTTTGTCTTCATCAACTTCTGATTGTGCAGCAATTAAGATTTCGTGTACTTCGTCATTGCTGTAGTAAGCATAGTTATTGCTTCCGATGTTGTCTTTATCAAGCAAAGTGTAAAGGAAGTTATCGGCATCACCATTATCGCCAGTCCAACCTAACATGAAGGCATCTGCTTCACCATTTTTAGTTTTCTCTAAATATGTTGCCCATTCATAAGAAACGATTTTCGCTTTAATGCCAATGTCAGCTAGGTTTTTTTGAATAACTTCTGCCACTTTAGTGCCATCAGGCATATATGGTCTCGGAACTGGCATTGCCCATAGTTCCATTTCAAAGCCATCTTCTAGACCAGCTTCTTTAAGAAGTGCTTTTGCTTTTTCAGGATCATATTCATATCCTGCAATATCATCGTTATAACCACTGATTGATGGTGGCATTGGGTTTTTAGCAATTTCAGCTCCACCGTTAAAGAAAGCATCGATGATTGACTGTTTATCAATTGCGTGGTTCACAGCTTGTCGAACTTTCACATCATCAAACGGAGGACGTGTATTCGTTAAACCTAAGTACCCTACATTCATTGATGGACGTTCAAATAATTGTAATTTAGCATTATCTGTTACTGTTTTACTGTCTGTTGGATTTACTCCATCAGCTAAATCAATTTCACCTGTAGACAAAGCATTCAAACGTGCTGAGTTATCAGGAATTGCACGGAAAATAACTTTATCTAATTTTGGTAATTCTTGATCCCAATAATCAGCGTTTTTATCAATAGTTATTGAATCATTTTTCTTCCATTCAGCAAATGTAAATGGACCTGTACCTACTGGATTATCTCCAAATTTATCGCCAGACTCCTCAAATGCTGTTGGGCTAGCAATTGCGAACGGGCTCATTGCAATGTTTTTCAAGAATGGAGATTGTGGTCGTTTCAACTCGAAAATAACTGTATAATCCCCTTCTGCTGTTACAGACTTGATAACATGGGATTCATCGTCTTTAAAACCGCCGAACATAGAAGCGTAGTATGGGAATTGGTCTTCAGTTCCGCTGCTCCAACGTTCGAAGTTTTTCACTACTGCTTCTGCATTAAAGTCAGTGCCATCATGGAATTTCACACCTTCACGTAATGTAAATGTGTAAGTAAGTCCGTCTTCAGACGGTTCCCATTTTGTTGCAAGACCTTCGTTAATTGTTGTATCTTGCTCACCAAAGTTTAGTAAGGTTTCAAACAAGTTTTGTGTTACTTTAAATGATTCTCCATCAGTTGCTCTTGCTGGGTCTAGAGATACAGAGTCTCCACCACGACCAAATACTAAGATCTTCGGCTCTGAACTTTCTCCGTCTTCTCCGTCTTTATCGCCATCTGATGAATCAGATGAACAAGCTGCTAGAATCGTAGAGAACACTAACATAACTAAAACAGCAAGTAACCATAATTTCTTTTTACTCAAATTGACCCCTCCTACTATTTTTTATCAATGTTGCACTTTGTCACCATAAAGATGACAGGCAACAGAATGACCTGGTTCAACTTCTTCTAACTTTGGAACGATTTTTGTACACACATCCATTTTATACGGACAGCGCGTGTGGAATGTACACCCAGAAGGTGGATTTGCAGGGCTTGGAATATCCCCTGTAATCAAGATTTGTTCTCTTACAAAATTCGGGTCCGGAACCGGAACAGCAGACAATAAAGCCTGTGTATAGGGGTGGAGAGGCTTACCATACAGCATCTCACTTTCTGCAAGCTCGACTATTTTACCAAGATACATTACCCCAACTCGGTCACTTATATGACGCACCACACCTAAATCATGCGCAATAAATATATACGTAAGATCAAATTCTTTTTGCAAATCTTGCATTAAATTTAACACTTGAGCCTGAATAGAAACGTCTAGTGCTGAAACAGGCTCATCTGCGATTATGAGTTTAGGATTTGTCATAAGTGCTCTTGCAATTCCAATACGCTGTCGTTGCCCACCACTAAATTGGTGAGGGTAGCGTTTCGCATGATAGCTACTTAGTCCAACAATTTCTAAAAACTCATGGACTTTCTTTTTTCTCGATTTCGAATCACCAATCCCGTGTACAATTAAAGGTTCTTCTAAAATCTTTTCAATTGTATGTCGAGGATTTAAAGAAGCATATGGATCTTGAAAGACCATTTGAATTTCACGACGTGCTTTTCGCATATCGTCATTGGAAATGCTTGTAAGGTCTTTGCCGTCGAATACGACTCGTCCTTCAGTCGGTTCTAGCAATCTCATAAGCATACGACCAGTTGTAGATTTTCCGCATCCAGATTCACCAACAATCCCCAATGTTTCACCTTTATTTACATAAAAAGAAACATCGTCAACAGCTTTCACATGTCCAGAAACTCGACTAAGTATTCCTTTTCGAATCGGAAAATATTTTTTTAGTCCTTCAACTTTCAACAAGGGTTCTATCACGATCGGACACCTCCTGATCTTCGTACAAGAAGCATCTTGTCTTTTGTACAGATGACGTTTGATACAATTCTGGATTCTCTGTTAAACATTTATCAAATGCAAATTCACAACGTGCAGCAAAACGACAACCAGTTTTAATAGAACCTGGTTTTGGTACGCTACCTGGAATCGAATACAGTCGATCTTTTTTAAAACGCATATCCGGTACAGATTGTAGCAATCCTTTTGTATATGGATGTTGAGGGTTTTTGAAAATTGTTTGTACTGGACCTTCTTCAACAATTTTCCCCGCATACATGACGACTACTCTTTCACAAATTTGTGCCACAACACCAAGGTCATGTGTGATCAAAAGAACAGCTGTATTTAAACGATCATTTAAATCTTTCATTAATGCTAAAATTTGAGCTTGAATCGTTACATCAAGAGCTGTTGTAGGTTCATCTGCGATTAAAACTTTTGGATCACACACAAGTGCCATTGCAATCATGACACGTTGTCTCATCCCGCCCGATAGTTGATGAGGATATTCTTTCATCATTTCGTCAGCACGAGGAAGGCCTACTAATGTCAACATTTCAATTGCACGATTTCTCGATTGCTTTTTCGACCAATCCTTTTTATGGATAACAATTGCTTCCATCAATTGACTGCCAATTGTAAACAAAGGATTTAAAGATGTCATTGGCTCTTGAAAAATCATAGCCACATCGTTTCCTCTTACTTTACGCATCTCTTTATCACTTAGTTTAGATAAATCTTTATCTTCGAACAGAATTTCTCCACCTGTAATTTTTCCTGGCGGGCTTGGTACTAGACCCATTATGGATAAAGATGTAACACTTTTCCCACAACCAGATTCACCAACGATTCCTAGAACTTCTCCTTCGTGTACAGTAAAGTCAATATTATCTACTGCAGGAATCTCACCGTCATCTGTGAAAAAGGTTGTTTGCAAACCTTTTACTTGAAGAATCGCTTTACGTTTACTCATGATGATCCTCCTCTTACGTAACCGATTATTATTTCAGAACATTCTATATGTTTCTTATTATACAAATAATAATTATAATTGCAATAGTTTTTTTATAAGTCCTACTTCTTTTATACGAAAAAAGGTTATCCATTTAAGGATAACCTTTTTTAATCCATATCTAGTTGTTGAACTTGAAATAGATTGTAATAAATACCTTTAGATTCTATTAACTCATTATGCGTTCCTTGTTCTTTTAATTCACCATGATCAATAACAAAGATTTGATTGGCATGTGTAATTGTTGATAGTCGATGTGCGACAATAATCGTTGTGCGATTATGCGCTAAACGCTCTAAAGAGTCTTGAATTAAGGCTTCACTCTCTAAATCAAGAGCTGAAGTTGCTTCATCTAATACTAAAATAGGAGGATTTTTTAGAAACACTCGTGCGATAGCCACACGCTGTTTTTGACCACCTGAAAGTTTAACGCCACGTTCGCCTACTTTTGTGTCATAACCCTCTGGAAGCGCAACAATAAATTCATGTGCACTGGCAGCTTTCGCCGCTTCAATTACTTCGTTTTCCGTAGCATCTGGTCGTCCCATTAATATATTTTCTTTCACAGAATCACTAAATAGTATATTATCTTGCAATACTATTCCAATCTGTTCACGTAAAGATTTTATTTTTACATCCTTAATGTCTACGTCATCAATTTTAACTGATCCGCTCGTCGCATCATAGAAACGAGGAATCATACTGATAATGGTTGATTTCCCTCCACCACTCATTCCTACAAAGGCAACAGTTTGCCCAGGTTCAACCGTGAAATTCATATTATTTAAGACTAAATTATTTTCTTCTTCATATTGGAAAGAGACATGATCAAATTGCAGCTTGCCTTTAATTGCTGGCATATTCTTGGCATTTGGTTCATCTTTTACATCATATTTTTCATCCATTAATTCAAACACTCGGTCCATTGATGCGTATGCTTGCGTTAATGTCGTTGAAGAGTTAACTAATCGTCTCAAAGGACTATAAAGTCGTTCGATATATGCAATAAATGCTACCATCGTTCCTACTGTTAAGTTTCCAATAATTACTTGATACCCTGCATACGCAATAACCAATAGTGGTGCGACATCCGTGATGGTGTTAACAACTGCAAATGCTTTTGCGTTCCATTTTGTATGATCTATTGCTTTATCTAAGAATTCGCTATTTGCTTTATCAAAAATTCGTTGTTCATGTTTTTCTAATGTGAAACTTTTAATAATACTCATCCCTTGTACACGTTCATGCAAATAACTTTGAACACTAGCAAGTGCTTGGGATCTTTTCCGAGTTAAATCTCGTAAGCGTCCAAAGAAGTATTTAACACTAAATGCATAGAATGGAAATGCAAGCAATGTTACTAACGTTAATGGAACGTCCATTGTAAGCATGATGGCAACCGCAATCAAAATAGTTGCTAAGTCTAGCCATAAATTCATTAACCCGATCATCACAAAGTTTTTAGTTTGTTCTACATCGTTTATGACACGAGAAATGACTTCTCCCACTCTCGTATTTGAATAAAACCGTAAACTTAGTCGTTGTAGATGGCCGTACAACTCTTGTCTTATGTCGTATAATATTTTGTTACTTACTAGCTGCGCATAGTATTGTCGATAATATTCAATCGGGGGTCTAACCAGAAAGAACACTAGCGCTGTTCCACCTAACCAATAAAATAACTGACTTGTTTTCTCTGCATCAGTCAATGTCTCAGCACCTATTATATCGTCAATGACGATTTTAATTAATAAAGGAATAAATAATGGAATGGCAAATTTCAAAATTCCAATCGCAACAGTAAGAACAATTTGCCATGTATATGGTTTAACAAACTTCATATATCTTTTGGTGCTACTCATACATTTCTCTTCCTTTCCAAATGAAAAACCTGTTGGGATTCAACAGGTATAATTTACTCTCTTATTCGCAATTGCTTGTGAAATAGATAACGGTTTGTCCACACTTCTATAAAGTCTGTCGCAAATGGTCCTTTGCGTTGCTTAATCCAACCAATTAATTTTTCCACATTGCGATGTAAGATCATATCGATTTCATCAGGGTAATTCATTTCTTTTTTATGATCTTCAAATTCGTCTTCATCCAGAATCGTATAAGTCATATCAGGAAAGACTTTTACATCCAAATCGTAATCAATGTATTTTAATGATTGGGAATCGTAAATAAATGGGGAACTAATATTGCAGTAATAGTACACACCATCTTCACGCAACATACAAATGATATTGAACCAATGCTCCGCATGAAAATAACAAATTGATGGTTCACGTGTCAACCACGTCCGTCCGTCAGATTCCGTAACAAGGGTTCTTTCGTTCGCACCAATGACAATATTCCTTGTCCCTTTCAGAACCATAGTTTCTTGCCAGACGCGGTGGATTTTGCCGTTATGTTTGTAGCTATGGATTTGAATCGTTTCTCCTTCTGTTGGTATTAACATGGATAAGCCACCTTTTCGTCTAAGCACAAATTATATATTTTATTGATTATGTTCTCATTATAACAACCCCCACCCAAAAACTGCAAAAAAAATCAGCGAAGGCATAAATGCCTTCACTGATTTAGTACTAAAATAACGTATTATTTTGTTGAGTTTGTTGAACGGTTAGCTTGTGGTCCAGAAGCATTATTTTTCTTCTGAGCCGATTGTTGATTTTGTTTTTTCACTTCATTTACATCTGTAGCGAACTCACTACGATTATTTTGTGATGCTGAAGTTTGTTGTGCATAGTTGTTGCCTTGTTGCGCTGTTCCTTGTTGCGCTGATTGTTGATTTTGTTTAATTACTTCATTTACATTTGTTTCAGAAGCAAATTCACTTCGACTTCCTTGTGAAGGCATTTGAGCATTGTTTCCTTGTGGTGTTGAAGCTTTTTGGCTAGATTTTTGATTTTGTTTTCTTACTTCATTTGCATTTGTTGGTTGGTTGCTGTCATTTCGATTTGCCATTATTTTTCACCTCCATACTAATTATTATGTGTAGGAAGATGAATTCTTATTCTCTAATTTTTTTTTTTTTACAAAACAATCGAACGTCCACCATCAACAATAATTGTTTGTCCACGAATCATATCTGATCCATCAGAAATTAAAAACATAGTGGTTTTTACCATATCATCAATTTCAACCATTCGACCTGCTGGCGTATTTTTTCTTGCATCTTCTAATAATTCTTCACGATTTGGAAAATGCTTTAAAGCATCGGTATCAAGTGCTCCACCCGAAACAGTATTAACTGCTATGCCTTTTGTCGCGAGTTCAACAGCTAAATATCGTGTAATTGATTCGATTGCAGCTTTTGATACGCCAACCGTTGTATAGTTTTCTAAATAACGAATTGAACCTAATGAACTGATTCCAACGATTTTGCCGCCTCTATCCATTAATTTTGCCGCCTCTTGCGCACCAAATAACATCGCTTTAGCGTTTATGTTCATTGTCCAGTCCCAATGAGACTCTTCTAATTCCATTACAGGTCTAAGAACTCCTGATGCTGCGTTACTTACAAAAACATCCAAACGTCCAAATTCCTCACGAATTGTTTCAAACATTGCTTTTAATTTTTTAACGTCTCCTACATTCGCACGTATAAGGAGTGCCTTTTGACCAAGAGCTTCAATTTCTTTTACCGTATCAAGTGCAGCTGATTTGCTCCTAGCATAGTTAACAACAATATCATATCCGTTTTTTGCAAGTTCAATCGCTATTGCCTTACCAAGTCCTCGGCTACTTCCCGTGACAAGTGCTACTTTGTTTTCTGTCATATTAATTTCCCCTTTCAATATATGCCTGCCAAATTTTCAACATAGGAACAGGCATTGGTACTTCTTTTATTTCTTCTATTGTTAACCATTTACATGTTTCAAGTAAACTATCTTCAGTTGAGCGTCCAACAAAACAATTCATTTCCCATGTTAAATGAGAAAAGACATGTTTAAAAGGTCCTAAATCAATTTCTTTTGTGAAATGTATGCCGTACCTGTTATCCAATAACGGAATAGTATCCGCTTCTTTTGTTGCAAGTTCAATCATTGGAAACTGATACATATTTGCTAATAAACCTTTTTCAGCCCTTTTTTCCATAAGAAATTGTTTCTTATCATTTTGGACAACATAGATATCATAATGCATCGCTTTTGTTTTTTTGTTTTTTGTTTTTACTGGCAAGTTATTTTGTTCACCTACATAATAAGCTGTACAGTTGTCACGCACTGGACATAATAAACACTTTGGCGATGTCGGTGTACAAATAACAGCACCTAATTCCATTAAACCTTGATTAAAAGATGAAGGGTCTTGTGAATCAATTATTTCAGTAACAGCCAGTTCAAAGGTTTTTCTGGTTTTCGGCTTGGCAATATCTTCTTTTATGAGCAGAACGCGTGATAATACACGCATTACATTTCCATCAACAGCATGTTCTGGCTTGCCATAAGCTATACTTAGAATGGCACCTGCTGTATAAGGTCCCACACCTTTTAATGATGAAATCTCATTTCTGGTTGTTGGCACAATACTATTATAAGTCTCAACTACTTCTCGCACGCCAGCCTGCAAGTTTCTTGCACGTGAATAGTAGCCAAGTCCTTCCCATTGTTTCAATAGTTTTTCTTCATTGGCGTTTGCTAAGTCTTCCATTGTAGGAAAGATGTCAATAAAACGATTATAATAGGGTATAACTGTATCTACTCTCGTTTGCTGAAGCATGATTTCAGATACCCATATTTTATATGGATCATTTGTCTCTCTCCATGGAAGATTACGCTTTTCTTCTAAGTACCAATCAATTAAGGACTTTCTAAAGGTAATTTTATTAAATTCATTCATAATTTGCACCCACATTCCATTGATTACATGCTTACCAAATTGGGTATACCAAATTGGACAGTACAATCAATAATAAAAAGTCTTGCTCATTGTTATTTTACTAAAATTATCTTATGATGAACAAAATTATTCGGATTATCTCCGTTCAAAGGAGTTGAAACAGTTGGATACTGGTACTCATATCGTTATGGGAATTGCTTTAGGTGGACTTGCTATGATTGACCCAGTCGTTGCCACTCATTCAGTGACTGCAACTGCTGTTGTAGCAGGAGCTATCGTCGGATCACTAGCCCCTGACGTAGATACAGTATTAAAATTACGCAATAATGCTGTATATATTCGTCATCATCGAGGCATAACGCATTCAATTCCCGCTGTTTTATTATGGCCAATAGCTATCACAGGAGTCATTCATTTTATAGTACCAGAAGCTAATCTTCTGCATTTATGGCTATGGACTTTTCTTGCTGTTTTTTTACACGTATTTGTCGACATTTTCAATTCATATGGAACTCAAGCACTTCGCCCCTTTTCTTCTAAGTGGGTAGCGCTTGGTGTTATTAATACATTTGATCCAATTATTTTCTTATTACACGTAGTAGCTTTAATGTTTTGGGCATTCGGAGCAAATCCAGTATTCACAATTCTGTTATTATATGGAATAGTTTTTTTGTATTACTTGCTCAGGTTCTCTGTACAACATGCAGTCAAACATGCAGTTAGAAATACCATTCCAAGTGCCGAAGAAATCATCATCGCCCCAACAATTCGATTTTTCCAATGGCGGATTGCCGCAATTTCAAAAACTCATCACTATGTAGGTAGAGCTTATGGACGGTCTATCAATATTTATGATAAATTTGATCGTAAGCCAATTCCAGATTCACCACTTGTTAAAGCTGCATTACAAGATAAAAATTTACAGGCTTTCATTTCATTCTCTCCGATTTATCGTTGGGAGATTGCGCAGCATGAGCATATTCATGAAGTGCGCTTAATCGATTTACGCTACCGTAGTAACGATTATTATCCATTCGTTGCAGTTGTCCACTTAAATGAAGACTTGGAAATACTTAATTCATACACAGGTTGGATTTTTAGTGAAGACAAACTTCGTAAAAAATTAGACTTTATGTCTAACTAGAAAAGCGTAGCCAGTCCATTTTATGAAAATAAAAAGTACACGACTCTAAACGTCGTGTACTTTTCTTACTGTATAAGATCGTCTTCTATATTAAGTAAATGAGCATATTTTGGGTTATTTCCTGCAAACTCATGTATGCGGTCCCCATAACTATTGATCCACTGACGAATGACTTTTTCTGTTACATCGGAACCTTTGTAATCATACCCTGCTTTCGCATAGGATGATTCAAAATCTGACCATAATAATTCAATCCACACACGGGCCTTAGATACAGAAAGCTCCTCGTTTTTTGTAGCAAGTTCTTGTACTAATTGTTCAATTCTTTGTTGCATTTTATTTACCCTCCTTTAATGATTTCAACATGGATATTGGCAAAGCTTCAATAAATTTTTCACCACCCATACGGTAGCCCCATGCAAATCTGCCTTTTAAGTAATCTACTTGAAAAAAGATTCCTGGGTCTCCTTCTATACGGTAAATTTCTCCTGGGATAAACTGTGAAGGATCTATTAAATAAGCTTGTGCCATAATGGCTTTTCGTTCTAATACTGCATATTCATTAACATAGCCAAGTTGGCTAGCTTTCCGAGCTTTTTCAAGCAAGTTGGCTATCGTTTGTCGTAACTCTGATTCATTCATTTGACTATATTTTTTTTCAATCTCCATCTTCTTCTAACTCCTTTTTTTCAATAAACATTTCAATTTGTTCAGAAGGAAATCCTTTTTGATACAGGGCTTGTTTGACTCTATTTTTCCGATCATATCCTGTGTATTTTATAGATACTTTACGCCAAATTTTGTCTCCTTGATCGGCAATCATTTCTTCCCACTCGTCTTGCTCTGTTTCAAATTCAATTTCCTCAATTACTTTGCTTATAGTGGCATACGAGTAGCCTTTACGCAACAAGGTATCTTGAATTTTTTGTTTCACTTGTCTTGGCGTTTTAGAAGATTGTTGATTAGCAATTTTTTCTGCCAATCCTTGTGCAATTTGAGTTTGGTCTTCTTCAGTATACGTTTTCAGCACTTCCTCTTGTAGGGATTTTTCGATTCCTTTTTTCTTTAGTTCTTGTTGAATAACACGTGGCCCCTTTTTACTCGTCTTCTTTTGCGTCTCGAGAAATGCTTTTGAGAAAGCTTCGTCATTTAAAAACCCTAAGTTATGTAATTTCTGAATGGCTTCTAGAACGACCGCTTCACCGTATTCTAAATCAAGCAATTTCTTCTTCACTTCATATTCGCTTCGCATTCGAAATGCTAAAAAGTGCAGCGCTTTGTTAAATGCTTTACGGATTTCATCATCAAAAACAATTTCATCGCGTTCCCAGTCTTCTAAAACTTTATTCTTAGTTAGTTGGTATTTTACGATTAACGATTCATCCACTGCAAATGCATATGCTTCCTCTATATAAATGTTATAGCGTTCTGTATTATTTTTTTGACGCGTTATTTTCGTGATAATTGCCACGTATTTCACCCCATGTTCTTTACATAAACAGTATACACATTATTAAGGACACATTCATTAGAGTACACTTAATCAAGAACGGGTATTATACATTTAACAAGTGAATTTGAGGAGGAATAGAAATGAAGGTTGCGATTACGGGCGGAAGTGGATTTGTCGGACAAGAGATTACAAAGCAATTAGCAGATAAAGGACATGAAGTATATATATTGTCTCGTTCTGATAAACCATCGAATGATATAGTACATATGGTTAAATGGCTTGGAGATGATGCTAAACCTGAAGAACAACTTGAAAATATAGATGCATGGATTAATTTAGCTGGTTCTTCAATAAATGAGGGACGCTGGACTGAAGAACAAAAACAAAAAATTTATGACAGTCGTATGAAAGCAACAGATGAAGTTCTTCGCATAATTGGAGCAGTAACAAAGAAACCATCTGTTCTTATAAATGCAAGTGCAATTGGTATTTATCCAACTTCGGAACAAGCAACTTATACAGAACACTCTTCTTCGCGGGGGGAAGATTTTCTTGCAAAAACTGTTGAAGATTGGGAGAAAAAAGCCTTAGAGGCTGAACAATTCGGAACAAGAGTTGCGTGTGGACGCTTTGGAATCATTCTTGGAAAAGAACAAGGCGCACTTCCTCAAATGGCTTTGCCATACAAAATTGGGGTTGGTGGAAAAGTCGGTTCAGGAAATCAATGGGTATCCTGGGTTCATGTATCAGACGTTGCCAAGTCCATTCTTTACGCAATTGAACATGACGATTTTAATGGTCCATTTAACGTGACTGCCCCCGACTCCAAACAAATGCATGATTTCGGTAAAATTTTAGGTGAAGTTTTACATCGCCCTCATTGGATGCCTGTTCCCGCTTTTGCTCTAAAACTTGTACTTGGAGAAAAGAGTCAATTAGTTTTAAAAGGACAGCGTGTGTTACCTGAGAAGTTATTACTACATGGATTTAAGTTCACTTATCCAGATTTACGAGATGCACTCAAAAATATTTATGCATAAGATGTTTAAGAAAACGCAACCTATCATAAAAGAAAGGTTGCGTTTTTATGTGGATAAAACATACTTTAGGAATTGTTGCTTCATGTACGATATTAACCTTAGGCATTTTATTAAACCCATTCCAAGTAGGCGCAGAGTCACTGCATTGGGGGTTTAAAAAAGGGGCTCAAGAAAAACAAGCTCAAGCTGGCGGGACATTTGACGAACTATTAAAAAAATACGGTGCTTTTTACAAAGGTTCTCCGGATGAAAAAATCTTATACCTCACATTTGATAATGGCTATGAAAATGGACATACCTCCCCCATATTGGATACATTGAAAAAAGAGAAAGTGCCTGGTACTTTTTTTCTGACAGGTCATTATGTTGAA
The DNA here is from genome assembly GCF_000297555.1 of Paenisporosarcina sp. TG-14. NCBI lineage: Bacteria > Bacillati > Bacillota > Bacilli > Caryophanales > Caryophanaceae > Paenisporosarcina > Paenisporosarcina sp. TG-14. Next base: position 12,657 of record NZ_AMGD01000044.1, on the reverse strand, counting down.
AGTGCGACGGATTTAGTAAATCGAATGATTAAAGAAGGTCATGAAATCGGTAATCATTCTTACGGGCATCCGAATATGGCCAATTTGTCAGAAGCTCGTATGAAAGAAGAATGGCAAAAATTTGATCAGCTATTGGCTGAAAAAACAGATTTAAAGAAAACTCGTTTTGTACGTCCCCCCGAAGGAGTTTTCAGTGAGAATTTACTTGCCTATGGCAATGAACTCGGGTATCGTCATATGTTTTGGTCGGTAGCGTTTGTAGATTGGTATGCAGATCGACCTCAAGGAAAAGCATATGCTTACAATCATTTAATGAATCAAATCCATCCAGGTGCTATCATTTTGATGCACACAGTTTCACCTGATAATGCAGCTGCTTTACCTGATTTTATTCGAGATGCTAAAGCAAAAGGATATACTTTTTCATCTCTAGACTCACTAGTTAATGGATCAAGTGATATTCCGTTGTCTTTCCATTAACTCGTCTGTCCTATATACTATAGTCACCAGTAGTAAAGGACGTGAATACACTTTGTCACAACAAACAATTATTGAAGTAGGCCAAAAATTTCCACTTACAATCAAGAGACTTGGTATTAACGGAGAAGGTATTGGGTTTTTCAAGCGCAATGTCGTCTTTGTCAAAGGTGCACTTCCAGGAGAAGAAGTAACCGCTCAAGTCGAAGTCGTTAAACCTAATTTCTCAGAAGCAAAAATTCTTCAAATTCGTAAAGCTTCACCTCATCGACAAGAGGCGCCTTGTCCTGTTTATGAAGAATGTGGAGGCTGCCAATTGCAGCATATGACATATGAACAACAGTTAGTTGAAAAGCGCGATATGATCATGCAATCACTTGAACGCTATTTAAAAGACATTGCGACAAACATCGATGTTCGTCCAACAATAGGCATGGACAACCCATGGCAGTATCGCAATAAAAGCCAGTTCCAAGTTCGCAAGGTTGCCGACAAAGTACATGCCGGATTATTTGCAGAAGGCACACACCAATTATTAAATATAGATGAGTGTATTGTGCAACACCCGAACACAACACGCATTACGAATGCCGTGAAACGCATTCTTGAAAAGCTTAAAATCCCGATTTATGATGAAGATACGAATAATGGTTTAGTGAAAACAATCGTTGTCCGAACTGGTATTCAAACTGGGGAAATCCAGCTTGTACTCGTCACTACTCTTGCCGAAATGCCGAAACGTCAGCAACTCATTGATAAATTAATTGCCATTGACCCAGCTGTTGTATCGATTGTTCAAAATGTTAATTCGAAGCAAACTTCTTTAATTTTCGGAGAGCGTACAATTGTGCTTCATGGCAAAAAAACATTGCACGAAGAATTAGGCGAATTTTCTTTTGATTTATCAGCTCGTGCCTTTTTCCAACTAAACCCTACACAAACAGTTCGTCTATATAACGAAATCAAGTCTGCTGCTGCATTAACAGGACAAGAAACAGTTGTAGATGCATATTGTGGTGTAGGTACGATTGGTCTTTGGTTAGCTAAGGACGCAAAGGAAATTCGCGGTATGGACATCGTTGGGGATAGTATTTTTGATGCAAAGAAAAATGCGGAAAATCACGGTTTTACACATACTACTTACGAAACAGGAACAGCTGAAGAATGGCTTGCAACATGGAGCCGTGAAGGTTTTGTACCGGATGTATTAACAGTAGATCCTCCACGAACTGGTTTAGCAGATAGTTTGTTAAAAACAATATTAAATGTACGACCAAAACGCTTTGTCTACACATCATGTAATCCATCGACTTTAGCAAAAGATTTGAGTCAGTTGCGCAAAGTGTACGACATTCAATATATACAACCAGTTGATATGTTCCCTCAAACAGCACAAATTGAAAGTGTCACTCTTTTGGTTCGAAAAGCACTTTAAATATAGTCACGAATTCACTGAGCATGTTCATTTGAGCATGCTTTTTCTTTTTGTCTCAAATATAGGATTATTATTTTTAATTGTAGGGAATAACGACAATAAGTAGGATATTTTGATGATGGAGGAATTGACAATGAAGTCAAAGGGTTGAGGACAAATTACAAAATATTACAATTTCAAAGGTGTATCTCGAAAAAACTTATACTTTCTTACATCTTATATAAAGCAATTAGCTTTCAATAAACGCTTAAATTAAACAGCAAGCACACTCGATCGTCACGTCGATTGTACTTGCTGTTTTTTTGGCTTTATCAAACTCACTAAACTCAATGTCAATAAAAATAACGACAAAAGCCACAAAAAGCTAAAGCCCTCAAAAAATTGTAAAAAGACTCCGCCCATAAATGGTCCAGTTAAACTGCCAATGCTAAAGAAAATTCCACATAATAAATTTCCTGTTGGTAATAATGCTTTTGGGGTCAAATCAGTCATATACGAAATACCAAGAGAGAACGTTGACCCCACAAACAAACCCGCTAAAAGAAATGCAAAAACAAGTGTCCAAAAATTATTTTCAAGAAGTGCTGCGATGCTAAACGAAAAAGCTCCACCAAACAACGCAAACAGTACTACTTTTCTTCTTCCAATTCGATCACTTAAAGCACCCAAAGGCAACTGCGATAGTATCCCACCCGTTGAAAATGCCGCTAATACAATAGATACCATCGACAAATCGAAATCATTTCGAAGTGCATAGACTGGGAAAATGGCATGTAAACTAGACTCCAAAAAACCGTAACTAAACGGTGGAATAAATGCTACCCACGCAAATCCAATGGTTGCACCAAAACGTGCCCACGTCCCTCGCATCGTCGATGTATCATGCATATGTCCAGGGAAATCATTATCAATAAAAAACACAAGTGACCATGCAGCTAGACATAAAATACCAGATACAATAAAGGGTAACCCTTCATAAATAGATACGAGCGGCAAAAACAACGGGCCAGCTGCAAATCCAATACCAAAAGATAGTCCGTACAAAGCAATATTACGGCCTAGGCGTTCGTGTGGGGAAAAACTTGTAATCCAAGTTTGTGTTGAAAAATGAAGTGCGTGGTCTCCTATTCCGATAAATAACCGTAAAATAAACCAAAATACAACGCTTTTCCATAATGGAAATAATAACAATGAAACAAAAACTAACAAGCCTCCGAAAATGATGATCGGCTTATAACCATACCTTCGAAGAGGCTGTTCCATAAAGGGCGATATGAGAAGTGTACCTATGTATAACCCAGTTGCATTCAAACCGTTTAAAGATGAAGAAAGTCCATCTTGTTCGAAAATAACAGAAATGAGTGGTAACAACATCCCTTGTGAAAAACCAGAAATAGAGACGATTGCAACTAAAATCCAAAACCTTCTTTTCTCTAAGGCTGTAAATTGATTCATGGTGGCCCTCCTATATACAAGTTGAAATCATGTTCATTTCAACAAAGTTTCGGTACAATTCTACCATAAAGGAGGGATTCAAGTTGAAATATGTAATGACTGAAAATGGTTTTGAAACAGCTTTAGATTTTGGAATCCTAACGATTTCTGGTGACGAAACAAAAGGATTTAGACCTTATCAACTATTGGTTTCGTCTTTAGTTGGTTGTAGTGGTGGTGTCCTTCGAAAAGTTTGTGAGAAAATGCGTATGCCAATTGAGGAAATGGAGATCAATGTATTAGAAGTGATACGAAATCCTGAAGAAGCGAGTAAACTCGAAAAAGTACATATGCATTTTAAGCTTAAAGGTACTAATCTCGATACTACTAAACTACAAAAAGCAATGACGCTAACCAAAAAAAATTGTTCAATGGTGCGCTCTGTTGATCAATCTATGGTAGTCATCGAAACATTTGAACTTATTTAGACAATGTCAAAGGCTCAGTCTATGATCTGCGAACAGATGATTGGCTGAGCCTTTTAAATGTTACTAATATCCAATTGAGTTTCCATAAATCGAATTCACGGCTAAATGTGCGTGCCGGTGAAATGTTCGAACCCCCTCCTTCTAACTAAATAATTGATTGGTTTCGACTATTCACTACGGCCTCCCCTCTCTTGTTGAAGTAAGTTTACTTTAACATGTTATTAGAATTTTGTAAACATTCTAAATACATTAAATATTAAATTATTTCTTTAGTCCTACTCACGGTTGAAAATTAATGGCAGATTTGCTACGATATAAGTGTAAAGAGAGGTGTTTCATATGGGCAATGCTATTTCAAATAAAGAACAACAAGTAACATACTTAAAAGAACGTCTTCACATTTTCTTAGAAGTATTAGATTCAATTGAACCAGAAACGACTGAACTTGAAGATATTGATCGGATGATTGCTATGATGGATGATTTAGAACTGAAGATGGAACAATTTAAAAAATTATCTGAATGAACAAAAAGAGAGTGCCAATTGGCACTCTCTTTTCTTTGAAATCATTCCATTTTATAAATTCAAAAGAGTATAATGAAAAGTAGAAACATAACTAAGCAATGAAAGAAAGGAGTTTTACGTACATGTATTTAGAAACGTTGGAAAAAAGCATATATGAATTGATTACTGAAACATCTACGAACTTACCAAAAGATGTGCGTCGTGCAGTTAGTAAAGCAAAAGCTGCCGAAAATGCTGGAACTCGCGCTTCGATGAGTTTAGATACCATCACAAATAATATTCAAATGGCTGACGACAAGGTATCACCAATCTGTCAAGATACGGGAATGCCCACTTTTAAAATCAAAACACCAATTGGGGTTAACCAATTAGAGATTAAAGCTGCAATCAAACGTGCGATTGTATCTGCTACAAAAAACGCCAAACTGCGTCCAAACGCAGTGGATTCACTAACAGGCGAAAATAGTGGAGACAACTTAGGCGAAGGTGTTCCTGTCGTAAAGTTTGAACAATGGGAAAATGATTACATAGAGATGAAGCTTATTCTAAAAGGTGGAGGTTGTGAAAACAAAAATATTCAATACAGTCTCCCTACTGAACTCGAAGGTATCGGTCGTGCTGGTCGTGACCTAGATGGCATTAGAAAATGTATTCTTCACTCAGTCTATCAAGCACAAGGTCAAGGCTGTTCAGCTGGATTCATTGGTGTAGGAATCGGCGGCGATCGCGCTTCAGGATATGATTTAGCGAAAGAACAATTATTCCGTTCCGTTGATGATGTTAATTCAAATTCACAACTTGCTGAACTTGAAGAATATACTGTCGAAAAAGCGAATACATTGGGAATAGGCACAATGGGATTTGGCGGAGAAGCTACTTTACTAGGTTGTAAGATTGGTGTCATGCACCGAATACCTGCTAGTTTCTTTGTGTCTGTTGCATACAACTGTTGGGCATATCGTCGATTAGCGATCAACATTAATCCTACGACTGGCGAAATTAACGAATGGCAATTCCAAGAAGGCGAAAAAGTTGAGTTTAAGGACGAAGATAAAGTTGACCCAACTGAAGAAATAGCTACTAATTTTGTCGAACTTCGTGCGCCTGTTAGTGAGGAAGCAATTCGTAAACTAAAAGTTGGCGATGTAGTAAAAATTAGTGGGATGATGTACACGGGGCGTGATGCAATTCACAAATACTTATCTGATCACGATGCACCACTAGACTTAAATGGTCAAATCATTTATCACTGTGGCCCTGTCGTATTAAAAGACAAAGAAGGTAATTGGCAAATTAAAGCGGCAGGCCCTACCACTTCCATTCGAGAAGAGCCTTACCAAGGAGATATCATGAAAAAATTTGGTATTCGTGCGGTTATGGGTAAGGGTGGTATGGGTCCGAAAACGCTTGCTGCGCTTAGTGAACACGGTGGCGTATACTTAAATGCAATTGGTGGAGCCGCTCAATACTATGCTAACTGTATTACGGGTGTTGAAGGCGTTGACTTAATGCAATTTGGTCTTCCTGAAGCAATGTGGCATTTGCGCGTAGAAGACTTTACAGCAGTAGTCACAATGGACTCACACGGGAATAGTTTGCATGCAGATGTAGATAAATCTTCTCTCGAAAAATTAGCTCTATACAGTGAACGTGTATATAAATAATTTATTGAATTGATTTATGTAAATCGCCTATGTTATAATGATTATAAATTAATAATAATTCTAATAAATGCTGGTATTCCCTATGGGAGTGCCAGCTTTTCGTACATTAATAGGCATATGATATTGAATATCATTATCAGGAGGAATGAAAATGGAAGGTATTAAGCAACAAGATTCACCATCGATTCTCAGTCGATTAAAACCACATATTGAATTGATTGCAGCTCTCTTCTCTGGGGTCTTAATTCTTTTTGCTTGGTATTTTGCCAGAGGTGAAGAAAGTACCCTTTCCATTGCTTTATATTTAGCCGCCTTTCTAATAGGTGGATTTGCGCAAGCCAAAGAAGGCATTTTAAATACCATTCATCGAAGAGAGCTAAATGTAGAGTTACTCATGATTTTTGCTGCAATAGGTTCATCCATAATTGGCTATTGGGCTGAAGGTGCCATCCTTATTTTCATTTTTTCTTTGAGTGGTGCACTTGAAACATATACGATGAACAAAAGCAAAAAAGAATTATCCAGTTTGATGAATTTGCAACCTGAAGAAGCATGGCTACTTGATGCAAATGGAAAATCAAATCGCATCTTGGTTAATACCCTAGAAATAGGTAATCGTTTACTTGTCAAACCTGGCGATCGTATACCAGTTGATGGTGTGATTATTACCGGAAGTACTTCTATTGATGAAGCAGCTATAAGTGGTGAATCTATACCCGTTTCAAAACACGCAGGTGATGAAACGTTTGCGGGAACTGTGAATTTAAACGGTGTTTTAACAATCGAAATGACGAAATCTAGTAGTGAATCGTTAGTTCAAAAAATTATAGAACTTGTTCAATCCGCCCAAAGCGAAAAATCCCCTTCACAACAATTTATTGAACGGTTTGAAGGTAAATATGTGAAAATTGTTCTTATTACTGTTGGTTTGATGATGTTCCTCCCCCACTATTTATTCGATTGGGATTGGACTACTACATTCTATCGTGCAATGGTTTTACTTGTTGTTGCATCCCCTTGTGCACTAGTTGCTTCAATTATGCCCGCTACACTAGCTGCCATTTCAAACGGAGCGAAAAATGGTTTATTATTTAAAGGCGGAGTCCACTTAGAAAATATCGGTAATATGAAAGCAATTGCACTTGATAAGACTGGAACGCTCACACAAGGAAAGCCACTCGTAACAGATTTTATCGTTCGGGATGGGTTAGATGAACTGGCTGTTTTAACGAGTTTAGCGAGTATTGAATCACAATCCACACATCCATTGGCTCAAGCCATAACTTCATTTGCTATCAAGAAGGGTGTAATAACTTTCCCTATTACAAAAATGGAAGATGTACCAGGCTGGGGAATTAAGGCGGATATTGATCTGAAAGAATGGAAAGTAGGTAAATCACGTTTTGTAGGCTATGAAGAGGCAATGTCCTTTAGTAATGATGTAGCTTTTCATTTAGAGAATGAAGGAAAAACAGTCATTTTCGCGGCTGACCAAGACGGAATTATCGCAGTATTAGCGCTTAAAGACACGGTTCGACCTGAATCTAAAGAAGCCATTTCATTATTACGAAAAGCAGGTATTTACACAATTATGTTAACTGGTGATAATGAAAGAACAGCTAAAGTAATTGCAGAAGAAGCAGGCGTTGATCACTATATTGCTGAATGTTTACCAGAAACAAAAGTCTCACATATGAAAGAGCTTCTAGCGAAATACGGAAACGTTGGGATGGTTGGGGATGGTATAAATGATGCACCAGCTTTAGCCACCGCTACTCTTGGTATAGCCATGGGTCAAGGAACAGACGTTGCACTAGAGACTGCAGATGTTGTACTTATGAAAGATGATTTATCTCGTATTACGTATGCGATTCATTTGTCTCGGAAGATGAATCGTGTCGTAAAACAAAATGTCATTTTCTCCATATCGATTATTGTACTTTTAATCTTTAGTAATTTCTTTCAAATTATTAATTTGCCCCTTGGCGTAATCGGGCACGAAGGCAGTACCATTCTCGTTATCTTAAATGGGCTACGCTTACTTAAAATCAAATAAAAAGCAGGAGCATCTATATAACTGCTCCTGCTTTTTTCATCGCTAATTTTTCTTTTCTTTCTTGCATGACAGCATTAATTTGCCCGCCAACCATTAATATTGTTCCTGAGAAGTATAACCACATCATTAGTACGATAATTCCACCGATACTCCCGTATGTAGCAGAGTAATTAGCAAAACTACTAACATAAAATGAAAATGCTAGAGATACGAGAATCCACCCTAACGTAGCAAAGATGGCACCTGGTATTACACTTTTCAAATACAACTTTCGATTTGGTGCAATCCAGTATAACAACATGAAGACAACAAAAATCATTACTGGAGGAATCGTCCATCTAATACTATTCCAGACAGTTAAGAAACCTTGTTCGTATCCTAAATATGAGAATAAAAATATTCCAATCTGCTCTCCAAATACCGGCAATACTAAAGCAATTACAAACAGTGTAATGAGTAAAAGTGTAAAAATAATTGAAATACTTCTAGCAATAAGGAAAGGTCTTGTTTCTTCAAGGCTATACGAGCGATTAAGTGATTTAATCAAAGCATTCATACCATTTGATGCAGTCCAAATAGTTGCAAGTATCCCTACAGATAATAACCCACCATTTCGATTGGTAAGAACTTCATTTACTGTGCCATAGATGAGTTTATAAACTTCGTCTGGTGCATATGTACGTAAAATGCTAAAGAGCTGATCTTCTTGCAAATTTAAATAAGGAAGCAATGTCACCATAAAAATCAATAATGGAAATAATGATAGTAAAAAAAAGAAAGCAAGCTGTGCGCCTAGAGCCGTAACATCCAAATATTTAATTCTCGCTAATAACTCTTGAAAAAAACCTTTTGATGTTGTGACATCAAAAGGTACGTCCGGACCTTTATCTTTCTTTTTAAATTGCATTAACTTTATCTTATTTAAGAAATTATATGAGGAACGGGACTGTTTACTGCCCTTAGGTTGGATTGGTTGATTTTCGTTCGCCATGTAATCAGTTCCTTTCTTAAGAGAAAGAGCTGCCTTTCTCTTCATAAACTTCATCAGGTAAAACTGGCATTTCGAACTGATCTTCTTCATTCTTCACAATGGTTTTGTATTCTTCTTTAGAATGGACGAATGCATCCTTTGTATCTGTGACCAGTGTTTTCACTTGTGGAGTTAATGTCTTTAATTCGTCTACTTTAACCGATAAATATTGTGCATCTTGAGAAAACTGGTTATATACTGTATGGATTTGGTCTGCTTTTTCTTGTAATTTCATTTTCAAGTCTTCACGATTTTGCGAATAATACTTAACATCTGAGGAAACCGTTCTTATTTTATATTTAACCTCTTCACGCGTTACACGATCTAATAAACTTAATCCAGCGCCTGCAATTGCACCTATTACCATTCCTTTTACAAATTTACTTTCTTTCATTAATAAAACCTCCTAAGGTTAAAAGTCAATGTGCTTTAATATACCCAATTATATATGTATTAAAACAAAATGCTACTTGGATTTGACAATTTTTCAGTAGCATGAAATGATAAACTAATACCATTTGAAAGGCAGGAATGCAAATGAACTTAACTCAACCATCGCAAGAAAATGTTGAATACATGATTGAACAGATAAAAGACAAACTTCGTATGGTCAATGTAGATGCTATGAGATCCGAAAATTTTGATGAATCTCAATATGAAGACTTACACTATTTGTACAACATGGTTAAAAACCGGACAAAGTTCAGTCCGAGTGAAATGCAAGCTATCGCTTCAGAACTTGGATCACTTCGTAAATAACTGTACAAACGAAAACCTCTAGTTTTATCTAGAGGTTTTTTTGTATTGTATAACGTACCAACTTCCTTCACGAATGATAGTTTGTATACCTATCGAGGTTAAGTTTGCACCGATTCCCCATTGCTCTAATTGCTCTTTTTCAGGTAAGGAATACAAGTTTTCAAATGAATGAAAGAAGCTATTAAATGCAGCAACAAATGGTGGACTTTCTTCCCCACCAGAAATAGGTGTAACAACTGATAAAACGCCACCTTCACTTAACCAGTCACTTAAGCGCAAAAATAATTCTTGCCGCTTTTCGGGAGGAACATAGTGAATGATATTGTTCAATAATATTAAATCGTATGAAGTCTCCGGATCATATTCCCATAAATTAGCTTGATCAATTGAAACATTATCTAGTGATTGGGTTAATTTCATGGCCGTTTTAGCAACTGAATCACTAATCTCTATACCTTTGAACTTAGAATCAGGGAAACGTTCAGCAAGCCGTTTAATATAACCTCCCTCTCCACAACCAATGTCAAGAACTAACTGCTTAGTATTTCCTTTTAATAATTTCGAAATTTTTGGTAAAGCTATTACTTCTAAAAATCGACTTGTTTGAGCTACCGTATCAGCATGTTTATCCGCATCAAAGTGATTGCGCGTTTTATTTCGCATCATATCTGGATAAGCTAGTAAACTAGGAATATGTAATTCCATCATTTCTTTTAATATGACACCTGAAGACGATTCATCTTTTGGACGTGGTAACTTCCACATAGCTCCCGTTTTATATCGATTGCGGCTCATGGGTTTTAAATGACCAATCGACACTCCAACACTCATCCATTGATTAAGTAATATTTCATCGATTTGATAGGCATCCGCCACGTCGGCAACGGTTACGCCGCGCTCAAACGCTTTAAATAAATTAAGTTCATACCCTACGTATGCATGCCAGGAATATAAAAACGGAACATTTCGTTTCATCCACATACGCGCTTTAAACATTTTCATTATATCAACCATTGCCTATCCCTCCCATTTACTTAATCTTATTTAAATACACGTTTATTTTGAGATATAAACCTATCAATGTGCTATAAAAGGCCTTTCCATTTCCAAGGATAATCATCTTCCGCTGAAAACAACTTCATTTCTTTTTTGGCAACAGACAAATCTTTTTTTCTAGTTGGCATCATGCCACCTTGAATAAAACGATCTCTCACAGACTCTTTCCACATGCCTAGTCCAGATACATTTAACATTTGCTTGAAGTGAAGAACTGGATCTTCCTCCATTCGTTCAAAGGTCTTGCTGCGAATCCAACTTACCGGTTGAAATGGGAATGAATAGGCAAGTGCTGACAAATGGCTTAATTGAATTAAGTAATCAGCACGTTCTTTTCGAACGTATTCGAATTGCTCTAAATTATCTGGATGTAAAGATGACGATTTATACATATCTACCAATAATTCACCTAAAATATCGGCATCTTGGATAGCCATATTCATTCCTTCCCCTGCCATCGGATGTACAGCATGTGCTGCGTCTCCAATAATAACTTTATTGCCTTGTACATAGGAATTCGCATGATACATTATGGGAATCATTAATTGAATTTTTGACCAATCCGTAAGCTGTTGGACATAACCATCGATAGATGGCGCAAGATCTGTATACAATTTATGAAAGTGCGCAATTGGTTTTTCTTTAATTTTTTTAAAGTCACCTGCAGGAATTAAATAGACCGAACGTACTTGATTATCAGGCAGTGGAAATAACCCTAAGAATCGATTGTAACTAGAAAAAATTTGCCCTCCTACTAAGTCTGAAGGCCGAGGGAAAGTAACCGTAATAAAATGGTGATTATATTTAATCGGATCAACTTTAATACCCATCGCTTTGCGAGTAACAGATGCCCGTCCTTCTGCACCAATGAAGAAAGCTGCTTCTACTTGGAACTTTTCGTTTCCTTGCTGCACGATAGCCGTATTATTTTCAATTACCTTACAAGTTGCCTCATTATAATAACGAAAGTTTGGATATTTTTCCGCTTGCTTGAATATAATAGTTTTCAACTTTTCATGGTGAATCATGTAGGCTGCATTATATTTCCCAGGAATGACGGTGTAATCCATAAAAGACTGATCTTTCACTTTCAATGTTTTTGACAGTTCAATTAAATCAAGGACCTCAATAATTTGTGCATTCGAAGTGACTTGATTATAAACATGTAAACCATCAAAAATTTGCATGCTTTTTGGTTGCAATAACTCTCCTTTATAAATAGGTTGATTTCCTGTTAATTTTTCAACCATCACAACATTGATACCTGAACTTACCAGTTTTAATGCAAGCGTCAAGCCACCAATTCCGCCACCTGTAATGAATACATCAGTCTTCATACGAAAATCCCTCCTTACTTAGAAGTTCCTTTATCTTAAGTTTTTTAAACGTATGAATGTGCAAAAAATTCGGCTACAAGCTTTGATTTGCAGCTTTTCTTACGATGCGTCAAAGTAAAGCTAAAGCGTTCTCTGACTCTTAAACGTTTCCCGGTTCCTTTCATAAGAATATCTCCTGCTCCAGGGTTCTTACACAGTAATATTGGTTTGGACAACGAAAGAATCAATCCGTCTTTTGGTAAGAAGAATCTTCATCTGATGAAATTTTTGTCACTTGTCGATTCACAATAAGGTTTTTGAAGGGTAAAGAAAGTAAATTCTTTCCAAAGCATTCAGAATTCTCTTCAGTCCAAACTTTTTATACCGGCTAACTTTATAATCGAGTAGGAGGGAGTG
>NZ_AMGD01000043.1:0-22062 GCF_000297555.1 Paenisporosarcina sp. TG-14 | reverse complement strand
CTTTCTTGACAGAAGTCCATCACTGACCATTTAATCGGCTTTAACCTTGATTTAATCCGTTTCGCCCAATTTTACCCAGAAAAATACCCTCAAACAGTTATGTTCGAGGGCTAATTAGCTCAAGTGTAGCTTTCATAGTAATTAATTCCAATGAAAAAGTTACCCTAATTTGGGCAACCTCTTGTTTAGTCAATTTTACAAAATACAATTGGGCAATTTTCGCAATTATTTTTGTTTCTTAAATAGTCAATATCGTGAATAATAATTTTACCATCTATAATTGAAATTTTGTTTTGTTTTCTCAAGTCACTTAACAATCTGTTCACAACTTCACGTGCCATCCCACAAAAATTGGCAAGTTCTTGATTGGTGAGATTCAAATCTATGAGTATCCCGTTATCTTTTTGTACTCCGTAAGTGTTTGTCATACGTATTAACGTTGAGTAAAGCGCACCTTTTTTACCATGTAGCATAAGGTCACGGAATTTAGTCTGAGTTTTTTGATGATTGATCCCCATCCACTTAATAAAAGCTACGGCAAGTTTAGAATTATTACTTAGGGCTTCCTCAAGGTCAACAATTTTAATCTTCACACAAACTGCATCTTCAATGACTTTAGCATCTAACATATATTTAGATATTGTTGAGTAAAGGGTTACTTCACCAACCAACTGATTGGAACCACAAACTCTTAAGGTTAATTCTCTGCCATCTGGGGTGATTTTCCCAATATTTACTTTTCCTGAACGAATTAAATAAATACCTTCGATAGTGTCACCTTCTTGAAACAAGTAGGTGTCTTTGTTATATTCTTTTACACTATGTTTAACAGAAAGTAATTCTTCCAATTCAAAAGATGTATCGATCATCTCTTCATTCAAATGAAGCCCACCTTTCCTCATCGAAATAAACCCGATTATTCACTTGAGTAAAGGGTAACATAGTCCCATTATATTAGATATAAATATTCAGATGATTTGGCTTTTCTTCCATTGATTATACACATCATTTATGCTGTATAATAAGACTATTAAATAAAGCAGGTGATCCTTATGCGTATTAATAAATATTTAAGTGAAGCAGGTATCGTATCTCGTCGCGGTGCTGATAAATGGATAGAAGATGGACGAATTACAATCAACGGAGAAAAAGCGGAACTAGGCAGCAAAGTAGGACCTGATGACGATGTGCGTGCAGATGGCAAAGCGGTAAAACATGAAGATCCATATGTCTATATTGCCCTTAATAAGCCTGTTGGTATTACAAGTACCACGGAGCGCCATATTAAAGGAAACATAGTGGATTTCGTTAATCATCCACTCCGTATTTTTCATATCGGTCGAATAGATAAAGACTCTCATGGCCTTATTTTATTAACAAATGATGGGGATATTGTGAATGAAATTTTACGTTCTGAAAATGAGCACGAAAAAGAATATATTGTTAAAGTTGATCAACCAATGACGCAAGAGTTTGTTCAAAAAATGGCTGAAGGTGTAGAGATTTTAGAAACGAAAACTTTACCATGCAAAGTTGAGAAGCTCTCTACCCATATGTTTAAAATCACTTTAACACAAGGTTTAAATCGCCAAATTCGCCGTATGTGTACTGAACTTGGTTACGACGTAAAGAGTTTACAACGTATACGCATCATGAATATTCATGTTGATGGGTTATCTGTTGGAGAATGGCGTGACTTAACTAAACCTGAGTTAGAAGAACTATTTAAAACGCTTAACTATACGCCAAAACGGTAATAAATCATCAGGAGGCGATTTTTTTGTTGTCGATAACTCATACAGAAAATTTAACTGGGGCACGTATTAGTGGGGACTTTTGGGATTTAGATGAAATCAACCAAGCAATTTACAGCGTCATTGGCGATGAAAATAAGTATTATGACTGGGAAGGTTCTCGCAAACGTATACTAAGCGTTTCTTATGAAATTAGGCATGCTTCTCAAGCACATCGTCATGTTAATTTTGTAGAAAATGGCTTAAACAAAAAAGCGAAGATACATCACGAAATGGTTTCATGCGAAAAAAATATTTATTATTCGGTTGATATATTATGGCCTGAGCTCATTTTTACTATTATTGCTTTAAATGATTTTATTCGTTTATATAGCAAAGACCACTTATATCTTAGTCTTGATGTACAAGTTACAACGATACGTAAGTTTCAATCGGTTGTTGGAGAAGCTCTGCAATCCGTCATGTCAAAAGAAGAGCACGATCGCTTCATGAATATATTGAGCAGTAACGAAACAAATGTGCAAGAATATGCTATTCAATTTGTTGATATGCTCAATTTTAATTATATTGACTTAACAAAAGAGCAGCGCGAAAAGGGCTTAGGCAAGTTTGCATTAAAACTTGCAATTCAAGATAAAGACTACCATATGATGCGCGATCAAGTAATTAAATCCGCCAACGATAGCAAAAGAGCTATTCACGATATGTTAATTACAAAAAAATACCCTGAAGAAATTGAATGGTAGACCTGAAAAGAGCAGAAGCCTAACCAGTTCACCACCGGAACTGGGATTAGATAAACACAGTGATTCTCTAAGGTAGGATTGGTGACTAATTTTAAGGTCATCATATACATTTCACTCTTCAAGAGAACAGATTTACGTTCTTTTTTTCTTTGACATTCTCCTGACACATTGACGGGTTATTGTAGGGTTGTGGAACGTTTCCACAATGAATTTTTAAGGAGGATGAAGATGAAAAAAATGACTGGTAGTATTCTTTTAGCAAGTGTATTAACCCTTGGTGCAATTGCGGCACCATCGATTTTAGCTGCAACAACTGCAAAAAGTACAACAGCAGAAATTTCAACAGATACCAAAGCTGCTTTAGATGAAATTCGAACTCAAGTAAAAGCTGGTGACATTACGCATGAAGAAGCACACGCCAAAATGGAAGAGCTTGGTCTTGACCCTGGATTTGGCAAAGCTGGGCATCGTGGACACCATGGTAAAGGCCCATTTGGTAACATCGATGAAGAAACACGAACTGCCATTAAAGACATCCGTGACCAATATAAAGCGGGTGACTTAACAGAAGCACAAGCACAAGAAAAGATTGAAGCACTTGGTTTAGACTTTAGTTCTAAATTTTTAACACGTGGACCGTCACACGAAAAATTAACAGATGAGCAAAAAGCGCAACTCGATAAGATGCGTGAACAAGTTGAAGCAGGAACGTTAACTGAAGCTGAAGCTCAGATTCAAATGGAAGAACTTGGTTTTAATCCTCGCGGAGGACATGGAGAACATAAGCATGTTGGTCCACACATGAAGTTCCAACAAAAAGAGGCACCTGTTAGTGACGAATCACAAGCTAAATCTACATCATCTGAAGCTTAACCTGAAGGGACTCGAATGTATCCATTTCGAGTCCCTTCTTTTATACTTAATGAAAAGTAAGATTGTGACAAAAAAGAGGTGAACCCCAATGCAGCGAATTTTAATTGTTGAAGATGAAGTACCCATTTCACGGGTTCTGCGTGCGTATTTAGAAAAGCATGGATTTGCAACGAGTCAAGCCTTTACGATTCAACAAGCCTCCCTTCTTTTTGCCACTGAAGAGATTGATCTAGTGTTGCTTGATGTAATGTTACCTGATGGTACGGGTTGGGATTTTCTACAAACAATTCGTAATCAGTCCCCTTGCCCCATTATCATGTTGACCGCTCTGAGCGAATTACCTGATCGTCTTCGTGGTCTTCAAAACGGTGCGGACGATTATATGTCAAAACCTTTTGTTGCAGAAGAAGTCGTTGCTCGAATTCAAGCAGTTCTTCGAAGACCAACTAGATTACTTGATGAAATTGATGCTCGTCATTTTGGCAAACTGCGAATACATCAAAAAGAACGCCAAATATTTTTACATAATGTAGAAGTTCCGTTAATACCTAAAGATCGTGCACTGTTGTTGTTTTTAGCTAAACACCCGAATCAAATTTTTAATCGTGAACAATTACTTGAACATGTCTGGGGAATGAATTACTTCGGTAGTGACCGTGCGGTAGATTTAGCCATTAAACGCATACGGCATGTCTTGAAAAAGTGGCCAAAATCTGATGGTGAGATTCGTACAATTCGAGGGATGGGGTATGAATTTCATGTCGAAACCAATTAAGAGACCATCCATTCAAGCTTATTGGACATCTCGCTATTTAATTACATTAATTTTTGGCCTATTTATTATCGGGTTTTTAGCCGTTTTATGGATTCGCCAAACCACACTTTCCCACAACTTAGATTTAACCCGAATTGTGGTCAATGAAATGGCCGATCGAGCGGTTGCGGATAATGGGGATTTTAATGATGCCCCTCGTTTCCTATCAATTCTAGAACGACGTGGTGAGGCCTTTCCTATTGAAACGCGACCTTTAACTTATGTTGTGAATACTGATGGAGCTGTTCTTTTTCATCAACAAGGTCCTGGTCGACGTAATGAACCTGTTACTAAAATGATTCCTACTTATATTTTCGAAAAAACTGAAGTGAAGTTTGAATTAAATGGAGAAGTCGCCTACGCAGTCAGCGCTCCTATTTTAGACGATTCAGAAACTAACGGGTATATCGTCATGATTCAACGAAAGCAAGATTTACTAAACACGAATCAAGAATATCGATTACTCTTTATCATGCTCGCTTCAATTGGCTTACTTGGCTACGGAGTCATTTTTTATTTAGCTAAGCAATTAGCAAAACCCATTAGAAGAGTGGCTTTTGCCGCTCAACAAATTGAACTAGGTTCTTATGTAATTTCTTTACCTTCAGGTAAGGAAATTAAAGAAGAAGAAATTAGTGATTTAGTAGACGCATTTAAAACCATGTCTTCTCGTCTCGCTCACTTAGAAGAATTAAGGTCTGAGTTGCTAGCGGGTGTATCTCATGATTTGAGAACACCTGTCACTTCTATTAGTGGTTTGTTACAAGCTGTAAATGAGGAAGTCGTCACTGGAGATGAGGCGAAGGAATTTATCGAGATATCCTTAAAGGAAACACAACGACTACAGCACATGATTGACTCCCTTCTAGATTTCAACTCATTTGCTGCGGGCGGAATTCAAATCTATCCGACGAAAACACTTTTGTTTCCTTTTGTTTCTGGAGTAATGAATCAATGGCAAACAACAATGACAGACATTGATATGATCATTGACATTAAGAAACCTTTAGATGAACTCGAAGCATCCATTGATCCGATAAAAGTAGAACAAATTCTTATCAACTTGGCTCAAAATGCTCGTCATGCCATACAAGCTGATGGACAAATCAAGGTGATTTTTATTAGTAATGAACAAACCGTTGAGATTCAAATACAAGATAATGGCTCGGGTATTCCTCAAGACGAACAACCCTTTATTTTCGAACGTTTTTATCGAGGGAACGATAAAAAGTTACAAATTCGGGGACTTGGATTAGGTCTCTCTTACTCTCGCATGATTGCTCTTGCACACGGTGGAGATTTACGGTTAGTTGAAAGCTCAAACAAAGGCTCTATTTTCAGTTTAACTTTACCTAAAAAATAGAAGAAAGTAGCTTTAGATAAATTTTCGTGGAAGTAGGTAGATTATTTTAAGAGGACTTTTGCATCGTAAGTAGCCTAATTTTTGATTGGCAACACTCAACTAACAGAGTGGATAACTTTTTCCCAATATTAAAGTCATGTGGTCTCGCCCACACATCTTGAAATACTTGGCGTAAAATTTGCTCACAGATGGCATCATCAGCAACAGCGCGGTACGAAATTTTCCATAATAATTTAGAATAACGGTCATATAAATCTACCAAAGACTGTTGTTCCTGGTTAGAAAGCCTGATAATTAAACGCTCATCTGTAGTCATCTTGTCACGCTCCTTTCCCTAAAATTACCCGACAAACTTATTACGAAACATTTCAATGTGCTAATTAGTTTATTATTTGAAATATTATAAAAATAACTTGAGTCGTAGATACTTCAAGTGTTTTTCGCTCATCATTTATTTTAAATATGATAATTTTTTCTTCTGCTTTATAATAAAAAAACTGTTCCTAATGTTAAATATTAGATATATTGAAAGTCGATACAAAGAAAAGATGTTAATATACTCCGATCAATCGAAAAAACATACTTGTAAACGGAATAAATTTTAGTGTGTCAGTACAGATTCCCTGTTAGTTTGCCATATTCTGCGCTATTGGTGAGTCCGCCGTTTCCAAAACCTCTATTAGTGCATTTATTAATAGATATAGATTGAATGGAGGTGAAATCATTATGTATCGTCATATGCGACCTCACTGTGGAAATCCCGCAGTTCAACCGATTGTGTGCCCGCCTTTATGCCGTTTTAGAGACACCTTTATCGAGAGAGAAGTTCCTCATATTCAACCTTTGATTAATGTAACTAGACAACATATTGTCGACGTGCCAAAAACTTACTATAGAGAGATTAATGAAACGGTTGTCGTTCCTCCAAACCAAATACCTGGAATGCCTCCTTATGGTTATGGCCGCCGTTAAACGCCCTATTTGATTTACCCTTTTGGACGAATTCCTCACGACTTTCTAACCTCCCTCCTTATATCATGATATTTTCACTAAAAATGATGCGGTTCTCCATTAATTGAAAAAAACCCCGATTGCCAGTTTTCTTCTGACAATCGGGGTTTTCCTATTTAATCCACTAACTGGATGAATTGTCTCGTTCTTTCGTGACTTGGATTTCCAAAGAATGTCTCTGGATCAGCGGACTCAATGATACGTCCTTCATCAAGCATAATAATGCGATTAGCTACATTACGTGCGAACTTCATTTCATGCGTCACGACAATCATGGTCATGCCTTCTTGCGCTAATTGCTGCATAACTGCCAACACTTCTCCGACTAGTTCTGGGTCGAGTGCTGACGTGGGTTCATCGAATAATAACACTTTTGGTTCCATCGCCAGTGAGCGGGCGATGGCAACACGCTGTTTTTGTCCACCTGATAGTTTACTCGGATACACATCTGCTTTATCAGACAATCCTACTTTTTCAAGCAGCTGCTTCGCCAACGTAATGGCATCTGCTTTCTTCATCTTCTTCACAATCATCGGCGCTTCTATGACATTTTCTAAAACCGTCATATGTGGGAATAAGTTGAAGTGTTGGAACACCATTCCTACTTCAGCTCGTATTTTTGAGA
This sequence comes from Paenisporosarcina sp. TG-14, assembly GCF_000297555.1. Classification (NCBI taxonomy): domain Bacteria; kingdom Bacillati; phylum Bacillota; class Bacilli; order Caryophanales; family Caryophanaceae; genus Paenisporosarcina; species Paenisporosarcina sp. TG-14. The sequence continues at coordinate 14,876 of NZ_AMGD01000043.1, read as the reverse complement.
GCTTATCATTCTTTGGATTGACTAAGTGACCATCAATCTCGATGGTTCCTTCATTAATATGTTCTAAAAAGTTAAAGCATCTAAGCAATGTACTTTTACCTGACCCACTAACCCCGACCAGAACGACCACTTCAGAAGGAGCGACTTCGAGATCAATGCCTTTTAAAACTTCCAAATCGCCAAACGATTTATGAATATTCGTCCCCTTTAACATATGCGTCCCTCCTTCTTATTTGTCGACATTTAGTTTGTTTTCATACAGTTTCAATAAATACGTGAAGATCATAACGAGCACTAAATAATACACCCCGACCACTAAATACGTTTCTAATGATTGGAATGACTGCGCTGCTTCACGGTTTGCGATGGAGAATAACTCTGAGACCCCAATAATATAAACTAAAGATGAATCTTTCAATGTAATAATAAATTGATTACCAAGCGGCGGAATCGAGCGTTTTAAAGCTTGCGGGAAAACAATACGACGCATACTTTGCGTTCTTGTCATTCCTAGCGAGCTACTCGCTTCACGCTGCCCTTTATCAATCCCTTGTATGGCTCCACGGAAAATTTCCGCGATGTATGCCCCGTTATGAATACCGAGTGCAATCGCTCCTGCCCAGAAACCCGAGAGGACGATGAGTGTCGTAATCCCAAAATACAAAAACATAATTTGGACAATTAACGGGGTACCTCGAATAATCGTAATGTATAAATTAGCAATTGTTTGTAATACTTTTGAGCGTGAAATTTTCATTAATGCAAAGATTAACCCGAGAGATGTACCTAAAACGAGAGCGACAGCCGTAATTTGCAAAGTGGTGAGTGTCGCTTCTAGGAAACCTGGATACGTTCGCAAAAAGACTTCAACTACCGTTTTTAAAAGTTCCATAGTAATCTCCCTTTCTCTTCTAAATTAATTCAGAATGTCAATACCTTCTAAATCAACATCAAGAAGATTACGTTCGAACCATTTGTTTGAGATTTCTTCATATGTGCCATCTGCCACTATTTCTTCAATCGCTTTATTAATACCTTCTAATAATTCCTTATCTTCTTTACGTAAAGCCACTGCCGCTTGTTCAATCCACAATGGTTCGCCTACATCTTTAATTTCCAACCCAGCTGCAATGGCTTCAAAACCAACTACGTCAGCTGTAATGACGGCATCTAATCGGCCTTCAACCGTTAAGTCATTTAACGCCACAACATCACTATTGTAGTACTTGACATCATCCGTATATCCTTTTGCCGCAGTATCGTACGTACTTTGTGCAACAACACCGATTCGTTTGCCTTCTAAATCTTCTGCAGAAGTGATCTCATCACTACCTTCTGGCACAAAAATCATCCCACCCGAGTAGTAGTAAGGATCTGAGAAGTTTACGCGTTCTGCACGTTCGGCTGTAATGGCCATTGATCCAATAATGACATCAAAATTACTAGCCAGTAGAGATTGTGTAATGGTTTCCCATGGGGTTGTGATTGGATTTGGTTCTAAGCCCATTTTTTCCGCAATAGCTGCGCCGATTTCCACGTCAAAACCAGTAAGTTCACCGGCTTCTTCATAGTTAAATGGTTTGTATAAACCACTTGAAGCGTATGTTAACTTGCCATCTTCTTTTAAGTTGTATCCTGACTCTTCGCCTGCTCCAGCGCTATCTGTTGTTTCTTCTTTATCACTTCCGCAACCTGCGATTAACATAGCTGTAGCAGCGATTGCAGTTAACAATGAGAACTTCTTTTTCATAATGGATCTCCCCTTATACGTTTAGTTTTAGTTGTCATCAGTTCGGTCGTTTCATTTCGATGTGAAAATAGCTTTCCGCTCATACATGTCTTCAACGCGTGCTAAATTTTGCTTTACTTTCTCATGTTCTTTCACATAAATGAATCGCATGACTGAAGTTATTAACGCATGAACAGCTGTGTAGGAATCAATACTTAAATTCGTCGTAACTGGTACAAATAATACTTCATCCCCATATTGGGTGACTGGGGCTTCTTTCTTATCAGTGATAACGATAACCGTTGCACCTTGTTCTTTTGCTGTTTGCAATGTTTCCATTACATTTTTCGTATACCGTGGAAAGGCAAAAGCAATGACCACATCATCTGCTGTCAATTTAGATAGTTGGAAATAGTATTGTACATCTCCCTGCATTAACAGTTCTGTGTGATCGAGTACCATGTTCATCCAATGCGTAAATGAATAGGCTAAACCGTAATCGAAAAAGTTGCTTGTCACATATATTTTCTTAGCTGAGCTAATCAAATCCACAACTTGAAGCAACTGCTCTTCTTGCATGGTTTCCTTCAAATGCGAAATGCTCTTAATATCTGCATCAAGCAAATTTTTCACAATGGATTGTGACGTATATTCCGTTGTATCTTCATCTTCTACTTGTTCAATACGTTGCTTTGCGAGTTTCTTTTGTATGACATGCTGAAATTCAGAAAACCCTTTAAATCCCAATTTTTGCGCCCACCTAATAACGGTTGATTCACTGACACCTACTTTTTTCCCAATTTCAAGAGCCGAAGAAAATGCTAACACGATTTGATTTTCTTTAAACAAATCTGCAATCCTCTTTTGTCCTGCAGAAAAATCATTATAGGAATTTTCGATTTTATGCAGTAATACCTTCATTAAATTACCTCCGAAACACATATCCGAACTGTTTGACTACTTAATTGTAACCCTATGCAGGTTTTCCTGCAAGTTATTCTTACATCGTTGTAATAATTTATGTAAAAAATGGATTTTAATAAAAAGTAGAGTGGACACAAAAATTTTCACATAAAAAAACCTACTCCCCATAATTTTGCGAGTAGGCTTTCGTTTATTAGTTATTTTAAGATTTTAAGTTTCACCGTTTTACGTCCCCATTTTAGAGCGCTTGTGCGGTTTGGAATAAACAAATCAATTTTATTTCCTTTAATTGCACTCCCAGTATCGCCGGCGATAGCATACCCGTAACCTGCTACATGTACTTTAGTACCAAGTTTAATCACTTTTGGATCAACGGCAATTACTTTTAAGTGTGGATTTTTTCTTAAATTAATTCCTGTCTTCGTTATCCCTGAACATCCTTTACAAAAAGCTGTGTACGCTGTCGCTGATACCATAAATTCTTTGGCAACCTTAGTATTTGATCGAGAAGGTGTTGATTTTTTTGCTACTTTTTTAACTGGTGTTGATTTTTTAGCTACTACTTTTGCTTTTAAGTTCAACTTTTGCCTTGGTATAATTAAGTTTGATTTCAAATTATTATATGATTTTATATTATTAACCGAAACTTTGTACTTTATAGAAATTTGATATAAAGTATCACCTTTTTTAACTGTGTGGACAGAAGCTGCAGCCTCCGAATCATTGGCAAATGCGACGAGGAACATTAGTACAAAACTTATTACAAAACTAAATTTTTTCAAGTTATTTTCTCCTTTAATTCTCATTTGTAGGAATAAAATAACATATAAACATTACAGTCTTGTTACAAAATATAAGACATTTCATTACAGTTTGAGGTTTATATATTACTAAAAAGGCGTAATTTGTTGAATTATATTACGACAATATTTTTATGACGAATTTCTCACAGTTAAAAACGAGATATAGAGGGTGTCGGGAATCATATAGACACTCATTTAACTTTGTCAATGGCAGACTTTTCACAGTTAATCTTCACTACCTAATATCCCGTCATGAGTTAATTCAACATTGACAGCCATTGCAGTCTTCACTCCACTTGCGGCAGCGATAATTAATTGGGATGGATAGACAGTTGAGGCCTCACCTGCAACAAAAAATCCTGTTATTTTCGTGTGTCCCACTTCATCTGAATGATGTCCACCCGTATCGTTTAATTTAATACCGAGAAGTGTACCAAGTTTTGTCGTTTGGAAAAGTTCTGGCGTGGCAAATCCACCTGCTCGCTCGATTACTGTTCCGTTAACAAGTTCAACTTTTTCTAGCATTCCCCTTTTCCCAATAAGAAGATGTACCGGACTCGTCTCCACTCTCAACTTAGTTTTTTCAATTTGTTTTACTTGGCTCTTGGTAAGTTTTTGTCCATTTGTAAAAATGACAATATCCTTTGACCAATTAAGTAGCACTTTCGACATATGGAGCGTGTAGTCTACGATCCCAAATAAAGCTAGGGGTTTATCTCGTAGTTCCCATCCATCGCAATAAGGACAGTTGAATATACTGTTTCCATAGAAGTCGCTTAAGTTTGGGATATTAGGGAATTTTTCATATACACCTGTTGCAAGAATTACTTTTCGCGTCTTCCATTGTTGACCTCTTTGCGTTTTAATCGTAAATCCTTCATCTATTTTAGCAATTTCGACTACTTTATCTTCCATTGTTTCAATCGTTGGGTATCTAGTGAACTCTTGATGAGCCAGCTCTCGAAGTTCGGCTGGTTTTACTCCGTCTCGTGTCAGGAATCCGTGTGAAGCAAACGTCACTTTATTACGCGCATTATTGCTATCAACCAAAATGACACTTCTTCTCGCTCGCCCTAATACTAACGCTGCATTTAACCCAGCTGGACCACCACCAACGATTGTACAATCTTTCATTCAACTTCCTCCTACTTTTTATTTTGACTACTATGTAGAAACTTTTCTGTGCCACTTTCCTTTATATAAATACTCTCTCCTTCTTTATACTCATTCAAACGGGAAGTTTTTTCGTAAGAAAAGCAGAAAGCGCGTTCTATCTCCTCACCGGGTGTGATGCTTAGGTGTAATATCGCGCTTGGAGCTAGACATAACAACTCCAAGTAGTAAGGTATTGCTCATTAAAACAAAAAAACATGAACCTCATGCCACTTAAAATAAAGCGACGTGAGGTTCATGAATGGTTAGTTATACAATTTGAGACCTAAGAAAATGTATTCCTTTATTTATGATATTCACTATTAGTTGGGCATCGTACCTGGTTTAATTTGAGATGGTGCAAAAGAGTTCACAATGGCCATCATATCTTGTTTGGCAAGTTGAGGCACTTGGTAATATTGGTGTTTGTTTTGATAAATGGAAACTTCGTATGCCATTTCGATACAGTTCGGAACTGAATCAGCAATCACTCGACGAACCACTGGATTTGTCGTTTCAAGGGCTACCATTGCTTTTAAAGATGCACTAGTCTTATGAACACCAAGCAAAAAACCTGAAATAATCTCATCCGTTAATTCGTTAGCTGACTGAATTGGCTTTTTCGGTTGTGTTGGTTTAATTCCATAAATAAAATCGTTATTTTGTGACATCTTATATGATTGAGTGGGTTTGAAAGGATCTTGCCCTGTTTTAAAACAATCAACGATAATGTTATATTCTTCTTGCATAAATTGGAACTGGTTATCCAACATCGTTAATAGTTCTTGATCTTGAATATGTGGGCGCAACAAGACGCATTGGTTTAATCCTGCAACTGCACCCGACAATAATTCTTGAACATCAAAAAGTTCATGACCTCCGTGATTCATTTCTGGTGTTACAGGACCAGCCTGCATATTTTCACTCATTTGACCTTGTTGGTTTTGTGTCATTTTTTATTTTCCTCCAATTTTTTTTTATGGCGTAACAAATATAGTGTGTGCCAATATATAAAGTGCTATTCAAAAAAAAAAGTGTGTAGAGAGGCAGGTTTCATCTGCCTCTCTACACACTTTTAAAAAATTAAAATGAATCTTAAAACTTATTTATTTATTTATTTGAAGAGCAATCTTTCCAAACTGTTTTCCTTCTTTTAAATAATCTATTGCCTCTTGAGCTTGATCAAATTTGAATGTATGATCTACTACAGGTTTCATTTTAAACTCTTCCATATGCGATAACATAGATCGGAGCTCTTCTCTGCTCCCCATGGTAGATCCGAATAACTGATATTGTCCATAGAAAAACTTACGCAAGTCAAAATCTACCGTATCTTCCGTCGTCGCACCAAAAATGACGATTCGACCACCTTTTTTAAGAACATCTAACGAGCGATTGAATGTTGCTCTTCCCACACTTTCAATAATGAGATCAATGGTTTCATCTGCTAACTCTTTCTCCCAGTCGCCATTTGTGTCCAGCGCAATATCTGCACCTAATTCTAAAGCCATCTTACGCTTTTCTTCACTTCTAGAAGTTACAATTACTTTGGCTCCAATGTTTTTTGCAAATTGGATAAGAAAACTCGATACCCCACTACCCGCTGCGGGAATAAAAACTGTATCTCCTTTCTTAACGTTCCCCTTTGTAAACAAAGAACGATAGCCAGTTAGGCCTGACAAAGCAACTACACCCGCTTCTTCCCACGATAAGTGTTCAGGTTTTATCTCCACTTGTTCAGCAGAAATAACGACTTTTTCTGCAAATGTTCCATTATCCGGCATTCCTAAAATATCGAAACCCGCTGGTGGTGCATCACTATTATCGTACCAACGGAGAGCAGGATTAATCATTACTTCATCTCCAACACAAAAACCCTCGACACTTTCTCCTATCGAATCAATTACCCCTGCACCATCTGAACCGAGTATTAGTGCTTGTCCTGCGTTTCCAAGACGATTTGGAATAATTAAATCACGTCGGTTTAAGCCAGCAACTTTAATTGATACCACTACTTGTCCTTGTTGTGCCGTTGGTTCATCCATTTCTTTTATCTTAAGTTCCCCTAGTTCATGTACAAATGCTTTCATGACTATCATCCTTTCTTACATTAACTTGAATTTATAGTTTTTAATAGATAAGAGTAACATATGCCGAAATTACGATGATATCCACATGGCTTTTACTCCCTAAACTCCTCATACAGGGTTAGTTTTGTATAAATGGTTTCTAAAATTGGAACGGCAAGATTATGATTTTTAGCTATTTCAAGCAAATACCCTTGTAGATGTTCTACTTCTATTGGCAATGATTTTTCCATATCTCGCTGCATGGAAGATTTCATGCCTTCATTCAATCCATTCATTCGTTTCAATTGAATATCAGCAATGTCGTCCTTAATCGGTGCATTAATTTTCTTCATTATTAATACAATTTCATTTAATAAGGCTGAAATGATTCGTTGACCTGATTCCAATTTCCGAATGGGACCGATCGAAGACTCCATTAGCGATGTAATCCCTGACATAGTCGTGATGAATAAATATTTATGCCACATATCTTGATTAATGTCATCACTTAAAACAAATTCAGCCTTTGAATCTTCAAATACATATTTTAAACGTTCTATACGAGGGCTTCTTTCCCCTGTTCTTTCGCCGTATACTAGCTGATGAATAGGACTTGTTTGTACGATTGTCCCAAATTCATTTAGCGTTGACTCTATAAAGCATAGACCACCAATTACCATATCTTCACCGAAAGCCTCAACCAGCTCATCCATATGTGAAATACCATTTAATAGAGGTAAAATGATTCCGTCATCTCTTAAATGAAGGCGAATATCATCAATTGCTGCAGTTAATTGATACGACTTCGTTGAAATCATTATCACATCGAACTTTTCCTCAGTTTCACCAGCCAGTAGTAAACGAGGAGATAATTCAATGTTTCCGTTCACACTCTCTATTTTTAAACCTGTATCTTCTAGTTGTTTTTTTCTATTCTCTCTAACAAGAAACGTAACATCTTCACCTTTTTCAAGAAGTCTTCCTCCAAAATAACCACCGATTGCACCTGCACCAACCACAAGAATTTTCATAGATTAAATCCTCTTTTCTTATAATACTTATGATAAATTCACACCTTGTATATTACACTATTCAGAAAATTAATCTAATTAAACGAGATTCATATTGGAACAATGTTCGCTGAAAAAAGAATTTCTACTATGTGAATTGGGTTTACAGCTCGCCTGCAAACTTACTGCACCATAACCTCAATGATCTGGGCAATTTGAATTTTAGGTCTATCAAATCAAATGCAAAAAATTTAAGATGCTGTCAAACATGTCTTATAGCACTTTCTGTTATGTACGATAATTCGAAAGGTAATAGAGTTATTGAATTTTATATTGTCAAATAAACTTCCAAATTTTCACTATTACAACGTGAATCGCGTTTTTTACAACGTGGAGTTCTATTTTTACAACGTCATCTGCCATAATTACAACGTGACAGCAAGTAATTACAACTGAGCTATCGCTCGACACATATGCAAGCTTTTTTCGACTGTTCGAGACTCGTTAAAGTGAGAAAAAAACCTACTTTCCAGGTTTAAAGATTGCCAATACTTTAAAACTAGAAGAAATCTACCGAAATTGTGTTTAGGACTATTATTTTTTGTACAGTAAGTGTCCATTCTCTAATGATCCAAGATCAAGAACTGCATTCCTTAAGATTGCAAACTAATAATTCGCAAATAAAAAAGACTTGCCCAATGACAAGTCTTTTTTAGGTTTTACAGTCTATCAATGAATTGGTTTTGCATTATCCTAATAAATCACCAAGTATATCGGTCATCGATTTTTTTCGCTTGTGCTTAGGTGGATATCCATTGTTGGAATGCTTAGAATCGTATTCTTTATTATAATCATTTCTTGAATTATCTTTATTATCCCGGTATTGACGATCATCTTTTTCGTATGACTGGGTATATGATTTTTGGTCTTCTCTTAAGCCCTGTGTGATTTTTTCTAGTTCCCCGCGATCAAGCCAAACACCTTTACAATCCGGACAAACATCGATCATCACATTCTCTTTTTCGACTTCTCTCATTCGAACGCTATCGCAAACTGGACAATTCAAATATCTCACTCCTTCTGATTTCATTGAACGCTAAGCCTGCTCAAATTATAACACGCTACTTAGAAAGTTAATGTCACTCAACCCTTATGGAAATTTAACTTAGATTCTTTAGTTCTTTGCCACTAATAACATCAGGAAACTACTAACAAAAACAATCGCCGCTCCTACTGTGAAAATTAAAGTTGCAGATGTACCAAGGAGTCCAGCTAAAAATGCCCCCGAAATGACACCTAATGAAAAACTAGCATAGTAAACACCAAAAGCTTTCCCTCGGTTTTGAGAATTTGTATCTTTCATAATGGTTGTACTTGTGGAAGGAAACAGCAAAGCAAAGCCGATTCCATAGAAAATCATAGCTATAAATATTTCGGTTGAGGAAGTTGAGAGTCCCAGACCTAAAATAGATAAGGAAATAAACATCAGTCCAGTAAACATCAACCTTTTATTATTAAAACGATCGAAAATCCGATTAGAAGGCAGAACGAAAAACAGGATAGCCACAATACCAAATACGCTAAAATAAATGCCTGTCATTTCTTGTTTTAAATTGAGTTCTTCCACTTTCAACGGCATGGCATACGTAAGTAACCCTTGCATAAGAAGCAATAGAAATATAGCGACATAAGAAAATTGAATAGCCGGATTTTTAATAAAAGAAAATCCCACATTTTCTTGTGTGATTGATTTCTTCGTCAATGGTAGTGACTTAATTAATACTAAGGAGATTAACCCTACTAAAACCATCGCCAAAGACACGCTGTAAAATAACCATTCAATACCTATTCTACTGCTAATGATGGCTCCCAGTGCAGGACCAATAATTGCTGCAATCCCTATTGCAGCTCCTGAATGAGACATTTTTTTGCCATTCGAATCGGAATCATCATTTCGTCCAATGGCAGCAAATGCAGCAGGCACGATAAAGCCAGCAGCAAACCCATGGAAAAAGCGAATAGCAAGAAGTTGGGCTGGATTTGTAACATATGTATAAAAGAAAACAAGAACTCCAGCTAAAATCATACTGCTAGCTAAAATTCGTTTTGACCCAAACTTATCTACCCAAATCCCAGACAACACATTGCCTAACATATTGGAAAATGAATAAACAGCGATAACAGAGCCCACAACTATCGGAGTAGCTCCCAAACTAGCAGCAAATGGCGCAATTACGGGTAACTGCGAAAACATATCAATAAATGCCACAACCAGCAAAATATACATAAAAATCAAAGCGCTACCTTCTTTCTAAAACCTTTAAAAAGCATCCTCGCGTTAGTGAGAAAATGCTCCGCTTTTTTAAGACAACATGAAACCATGCAATGCACCAAGCAATGTAAAGATGACAAGATGATCGCCAAATGCAATGATGAATGATTGATTTGTCATCAATCCAAACAATCTATTTTTCATGTACACGAGGGTAATCACCGCACCCACCATAAATCCTACAAGCATACCTGCACCGATTCCATCTGACCCAGTAGCTTGTACAAGAACAGCCATAATAAATGAACTAATAAATGCCACGACCACAGAAAAAATATACTTCATTGGCCCCTGTGCTTCGTTTTGTTTCTTATCCGGATGTTTATCTCCACTTAGTCTCACGGAGTAGTAAATACCTCCATAAACCATATACAATAAGCCACCGATAATAATAGCGATGACATTTAATTCGTACCAATCAATTAACATATTTGGTCCTCTTTCCTATCTCAATTCAATTTTGCACAAAACCTATCTTTTCATATAAATCTATGGCTTTGATATTTGTCACAGTTACATTTAGTTCAATAACATCATAACCCATCTGATATAAGGTATTCATGCTTGTTCTAACTAACAAACTTGCGATTCCCTGATGAAGATATTTTTTCCCTGTATAAATCTCCGTAATTAATGGTGTTCCATTCCAAAGATTTATACATATCACAGCTGCAGCTTCATCGTTCATTTCAATCCAAAAAGATGCTTCAGATATAAATGCTCCATATCCATTCTTAATACTTCAAGAATAGCTTGCTCCAACGTTTCTTCTTGCTGATCAATGTTACCTTCATATGCTTCTAACATCGTAGTAGCCACTTTTGTAACGTCGTGTTGTGTGATTTGCTTAAGTTGAGAGTTACTGGAACTTGCTAAGCCTCAAGTTTACAAGACATATTGATTCTACTCATACCCACAGTCATCACCTCTATGTTTGTTTATTGACATACTACAATTTCTCTAGAAAATACTCCTTTTTTGGCAATACATCTGTCTGTTATGGTAAAGCCTGCTTCTTCAAGCATATGATCAATATTATCAATCGTGACCAATACTAACTTTTTTGTAAATGGTCGGGCATTCTTAAGAATTGAGAGCTGATCTTCTGGTGTAGCATGCGTGTAGAGATTGTATGGCATATCAATTATTGTCGCATCATAGTTTGTGGTTACCTCAGCGATTGGTCCTAGGTCTACTTCTCCAGTTAAGCCAAAATGCGCGATATTTTCGCGTGAGCCCAGTACTACTAGAGGATTAATATCTCTACCCACAATATCAATTCCCATCGAGAGTGCTTCAACTAAAACAGTACCTATTCCACAACAAGGGTCAATGGCTTTAATACCATGAGGATTTGGGACTGCAATATTTGCCACAGCTCGTGCGACTCGTGTACTAAGTGCAGTCGAATATTCACGAGGCTTTTTCAAATGACGCAACCATATAGCTTCACTTTTCATGTATTTTCCAAAATACCATCGACCCTCATACGGAACTAAACCGAATGTGATATCCGGATGATGAACATCTGCTTCACCTTCAATAATCAAGCCTATTTCTCGTTCGATTTCCCGTTTTTGTTGATAGTTAATTTTTTCTGTTGTATCCAAATCATTAATTTTCACGAATAGAACTTTAAATGTCGATTCCATTTTAATAACTTCCACTTGTTTCAAAATATCTGACAGTTCATCGCCTTCAAACAGAACTTCAATCCGCTCCTTTATAAACGGACTTCTGCTTGGAATGATATTGATTGAGCTTTTAAGAATTTTTGAAAGTGTCTCTATTCCAAAAAACGAACGCATTTCTAGGTGACATAATGATTCTTCGTCATCCGTATAAGCGTATGTATATATAAATTCACCTGTTGGAGCTATTTGATTCACTTTATTCCCATCCTTTTTGATAATCTTCATTTTAATACTACTACTAGTACTTGTAAGTATAACAATTGCTACTACTTATGACGCTAATGACCAAACATTTTCTTTATTTGTCTTTTTCAATTTAAACAACAATTCTTATCGATAAGAATAAGCAATGAGATAACGCTATCGATAACTTATTAACGCACTGTATTCCTCTTTTAATAAATAAATTTTAGTGTACATAAATTTGTTTTATCATGACCATACTTATTTAGAACCACATTTTGAAAGGAGACGTTTAAAACATGGGAAAAGACAATCACAATTCTTCAAGTAACAATAAAAATTCTTTACCTCAAACGCCTAAAACTGCAAAAACAAATCCAAGCAATAACCAAGAGGAGTTCTCTCGAGAGTTAATGGGAAGTGAAAATACTTCAAATAACAAAAAAAATACTCAGAAACCTCAAGCAAACAATAATGCAAATACTAATCCTAACAACAGACGAGAAGAATTCGCTCGCGAGTTAATGGGAAGTGAAAATACTTCAACTAACAAAAACAATACTCAGAAACCCCAAGCAAACAATAATGCAAATACTAACCCTAACAACAGACGAGAAGAATTCGCTCGCGAGTTAATGGGAAGTGAAAATACTTTAACTAACAAAAACAATACTCAGAATCCCCAAGCAAACAATAATGCAAATACTAATCCTAACAACAGACGAGAAGAATTTTCTCGCGAGTTAATGGGAAGTGAAGATACTTTAACTAACAAAAAAAATACTCAGAATCCCCAAGCAAACAATAATGCAAATACTAACCCTAACAACAGACGAGAAGAATTTTCTCGCGAGTTAATGGGAAGTGAAGATACTTTAACTAACAAAAAAAATACTCAGAAACCCCAAGCAAACAATAATGCAAATACTAACCCTAACAACAGACGAGAAGAATTTTCTCGCGAATTTACAGAAATCATTAAGAAAAATACGACGCCTGAACAAAATAATCCGAATCGACGCAATAAATAAGCTTCATTATCGTTTCCCATTTAATTTCTCCAAAAACAAGAAGCAGATACCCTTATATCGGGTCCTGCTTCTTGTTTCTTTCTCATGAATTTGAATTGACCCCATCCCCATTACCTAGGATGATTATTTCATTTGGAATGGTAAAGATTTTTTCGTTCAATTCAACCTTTTTTTTTGTTCTTTCTATACTCTTCCACAAGACTTTTCTTTGGTGGTTTTCTGCCTTGTTTTCTTCTTCTATTTACGGTATTTGTTGGTGTTGTATTTGGACTTTCTTCTATTTCGGGTATTTCAGTAATTTGTTGGCCTTCAGGATTTTTTTCTGAAGATTGATCTTCTGTTGAATTAGATTGTTGTAATTGTTTCTGTTTTCTTGCCTTTTTCTTCAAATGTTTATTTCTTCTTTTAATTGCTTGATTTAGTTCTTCATCGAAGGTTAATTTTTCACTCGAATTTTGATCATTTGACTGTATTTCATTTGTTGAATTTTTGTCAATTGTCTTTCCATTTTCAGTAGCATTTTGTTCATTTGCTTGTTCTTGTGATTTATTAATACTCATGCTAAAATTTTTCACATGGTATGTTGGTATTCTAAAAATCTCATTATTGACAATTAATACAAGGTAGTTTTCATTAGCCTCAACTAACAACCCTTCTATACTTTCTGGACCTTTTCTATTTACTTTTATCCAAGAAAGTTTAAGATTTGTTAATAAATCACTTGTGTTATCCGCTGAAATTTGATTATAAACTTCCATAATATTGGTTAATGTGTCAGTCGATTCTTCTTGAATTACCTCTTCATTTGAAGAATTGTCTAGGACTAGCTCTTCGGCACCTTTAGCAACGACTTGATTACTAGATATTAAGCCATGACTTAAGCTTTTGATATGTTGTTCTTTGTAAAAGATTAATCCTTCTTCCTCTGTATAGAGAACAAAAAAGTCATCTTTTACATCAATTAATTTACCGACTTTGGATCCAGGTCCATTCCCATTGATACGTATCGTTTGTTCTTTGAAATTAACAACAAGTTCATTAAACGTAGCTGCTTTAAGCAAGTTATTAGAGTCATATACTTTTAAAATAGAATTAAACCGAATTTGTGAATTTTCACGAATACTTTTAATGTGCTCAGTTTTATAGTAAATAATATCAGCATTTTCTTTTTGTAAGGTAAAATAATCATCGTTAACATCTAATAAAATCCCATTATTTGAATCAGGCCCACCTTTGTAAACTTGAACTGCTCTTCCAACTAAAGACGAAATATATTCATCTTTCACGCTTTATTCCCCTTTCATCTTTCCTGAAAATTCCGAGCTAAATTTAAACACAGATGTTTATGTTATGTATATGTCTTCTTTTTCTTAAATGCATAGGTATATACATCAAAGATCATGGTAACTTTTCATATAGAGTCGAAAAATGGAAAGATACATTTCTAAATAATTTCTACATGAAAACACCTATTTAAAGCCATACTTTTTAAGAACAAATACATTGGAAAGAAGGCGAAGAGATGGGGAAAAACAATAACAATTCACCAAGTAAAAAGGAAAAAAACACATCAAGTAACCGTAACAATTCAGCGCAACAAAAAGACTTAGACTCAACACTAGGAAAAGCAAAGGAAGAATTTTCTCGTGAATTCTTAGAAATCATTAATAAAACTGGCAAACAAAAAGAAAAGTCACCAAATCAAAACAATAAAAACAAAAAATAATTTAGCTTCAAATTGGAGTGAATTACTTTGAGCTTGAATCGTGAAAAAGAAGTGTATCCCGATTCTAGAAATACTATTGTCAGCTTAAATGGCGTTCAAGTGTGGATTGATAATAAATTTGATGATGAAGTTTTGGACGATGATATTATTGAATCAATTGAAAATCCAGAAAAAACAACTACGAAAAATGCAGCCAAATAAAATCGAGTAGGAGGGAGTGATT
>NZ_AMGD01000042.1:0-51857 GCF_000297555.1 Paenisporosarcina sp. TG-14 | reverse complement strand
GCGACGAGGAGGCTCACCGCACGCCCCACGGAACGCGTCCGCTCGGAACGGAAATCAGCGTATATCAATCCTTTTCTCCTGTTTTATCGAGAAGGGGATTTTTTTCACAAACGTCATATATTGTACAACCTCACAACCAAGATTTAGTTTCTCTATTGGTATATGGGCATATTGAGTTCGTAAACAGTTCTTGGTCGCCCTTGTTGATATGTCATTTCTTCTCCAACCACCTTTACATAACTGTGATCAACGAGTTTTTTAAGAATCCGTTCAGTAGACCGACGTGTTACCTGCAGATAATCTGCGAGGTCTGCCGCTGTAAAATGAAGCATTTGTCTTGATTTACCGAATTCCAAAATTTTCGAGAGATTTGCAGGGCTCAATTTCGTTTTCTTTGCCACTTCTAGGAATTCGGGTTGATCAACTATTAAACTATGTTGTTTTCGTTCATTAGGAAACGGTCCTTGTAATTCTTTTTTTTCAGTCAAGATGTATCCGCATTTTTCGTCACCATCTTTTTCAGCAAAATGAAGCGCTACTTTGGCATTTAAATCGGCTTCCGTTATTGTTATTCCGTAGCCAAATCCAATGAATATACTGTCTTGCCATTTATCAAAGAAATCCGCTAGTACATTTTGGTTCGTCAAGGCTTCAATATCACCTCTAGTGCTATATAGGATAAATGATGTTTCATCCATCTGCTGAACGGATGCGTGAATTTCGAGTGCAAATGCGTCAACATATTCTAGTTGTAAACGATGTAAATGAGGGAATGAAATATAACCTACAGAAACTTGGGCAGATTTACTTTTATGGAGTTCAGCTAGAGTTTTAGCTTCTTGCAACCCTCGGATCAACGTCAGTCTTGGATCAGCCATCTTTAGAGTAGGGATGCCTAAATCTTCTAGTCGCTGACAAACAGCATGAACACTTGTTAAAGCTAAATCAATGGAACCTTTCTTCCAAAGTGCTTGATGAAAATCGACTATTTTCTCCAAATCAAAATGACTTTCTAACATTTCACTATAATCCATAATGCGTAATGGCTTAACCTTGAAATTCATGTCGGACAATACATTTGTCACAATTGATGAATCCATAAGATCGATGGAAAGTCGCTTCAGAGAAATTTTATAATTATATAAAATAGACAGTAAAGAATAGGCGAATGCCATTTCATCCTGAGCTAAATAAACCGAAGGAACTGTCAATTTCTCACGCTCTTCTTTTGAAGAATAGTAAGGGAATGCGCCAGAATAAAAGACGACATCGCAAGGCTTTAAACTTCTGATAAGCTTACCCGCTTCACTCGGATCTTGATACATATAAGGAACAATCTCAATACCAGAAATATCGGAGCCTTCTATAATAATTCTATTCATAAAGTCTTCAGAACCTATTACAGCTATTTTTATTTTCATATTTCAACTCCTTAAATCATTATGTATATATTAAACGTCTATTTAACGACTACTATAACAATTTTCCGGTTAATTGAAAAGCAATTCACACTATTCAGTAATTTCACACACACATAAAATCCAGCAATTATAATAACTGCTGGATTTTATGTAATGCCTATACACTTGTCTTTTACCATATACTTACTACTTTAATTGTCTCTACTCTACTTTTGACAAAAACTTTCTAGTTCTCTCTTCTTTTGGAGACTGAAAAATTTGTTGTGACGTTCCTTCCTCAACAATTAATCCGTTATCCATAAAAACGACTCTGTCTGCGACATCTTTCGCAAAGTTCATTTCGTGTGTCACTATTACCATAGTCATTCCTTCTTGAGCCAAGTCTTTAATAACCTGTAATACCTCTCGGACAAGCTCAGGATCAAGTGCGGAAGTAGGTTCATCAAAGAGCATAACCATTGGATTCAATGCTAGCGACCTAGCTATCGCCACCCTTTGCTGTTGACCACCTGACAATTGAACAGGATAGTGATCACAACGATCTCCAAGTCCAACTTTAATGAGTTGTAATTCAGCCAACTTTCTAGCCTCATCTTTACTGGCACCATGTATGACAATTGGACCTTCCATTACATTTTCTATGGCTGTTTTATGAGGAAATAGATTGAACGATTGAAATACAAAACCAGTTCTTTTCCTTAATTCTCTTATCTCTTTCTTTCGTTTTCGATCTATTTTCCCACCTGCAATTACTCTGTACTCACCAATTTGAATGATTCCCTCAGTTGGCTCTTCTAAGAAATTTAAGCAACGTAACAAAGTTGATTTTCCAGAGCCACTTGGCCCCATTATGACGACGACTTCGCTTTTATTTATTTCCAGATCGATTCCTTGTAATACATCATTTAATCCAAAGCTTTTTTTCAAATTATGAATTTGAATAATACTCATGGGTATCTCCTCACACTAGTATTTTCAAATATTATTAAGTTCGTACTAAGTATTTGGAAGTTTTGGTTTCCAATTTGTCTAATATAGTTGTGAAGAACGTAATTAACACCCAATATATTGCGGCAGCTACTAAATAAATAGTAAGTGGTTCAAACGTTTTTGCAATGATCAAACTCGACATTTGCAATAATTCTGTAACCGTTATTACTGATACGAGTGAGGTATCTTTAATAAGTACGATAAACGAGTTTGATAATGTAGGAATTGCTATTCGCAAGCTTTGAGGTAAAATAATTCGTAATAAAGCTTGTGAATAGGTCATCCCCATTGACATTGATGCCTCCATTTGTCCATTATCAACAGCAAGTATTGATGCTCGAAAAGATTCAGATAGATAAGCACCTGCATTTAAACTTAAAGCCAATATCCCAGAAGATATCGGATCTAAAGCAATACCTATTTGAGGGAAACCATAGTAAATAACGAATATTTGTACAAGAAGTGGAGTTCCTCGGATAATAGATACGTAGGCACTAGCAATTCCGTTTAAAATCCTTACTTTTACTATTCTTACGATTGCGGTAAAAAACCCAATCACCAGCGCGATAATAATGGATATTGCTGCCAAGAAAATAGTCATTAACGTAGCTTTAAGTAGGGATGGCAATGAATCTATTATTATTGTGGCGTCCATATAACATCCTCCAGTCAGACAAGCTACAACATGGATACAAAATTCACTCTAAATTTTCCTCTTTGTAAGTAATTTCAATTCCTAAACTGTTCAATTCATCTATAAATGGTTGAAAACGCTCCCTAACAATTAAGCTCTCAATTGGAATAACACCTGTCTCGGTAATTTTTTTTAATGCAATCCATTTAGCAGTTAGCGCTGCAGGAATAGCGGTAGTTTTAGCCATGGAAGTGATTTTCCGTTTATGATCATATAAGTCCACCATTTCCCATGTATGTTTGATTGATTTTCCATCCTTAAATCCACTTACTTCTACCCTCATCACAGTAATATCTTCATTGGATGCTCCAATCATTTTTGGAGCAAGAATTCTTTCTGCAAATGCTCGAGGAGTAGTCGTAATTCCATGAACTAAAATAGGATTATTATCGAGAAATCCTAATTCACTTAAAACATTCATTTTTACCCAATGTCCTGGATAGCGAACTGTTTTTTCATATAGATTTTTCACTCGATCCTTTAAAATGAATGCGGTGCTATGAGCATCTGTAATAACCGATTCACAATCACCTACTGGATTTGGAAAAGTAATTTTTTCTAATCCAGAAAGTGGCGGGTACTCAATAAGCTCCCCGTTTTCAACTGCTATGGCTGGTTTTGTATAGAGTCCCAATACACTTTCAAGACGAAAAACAACTTGATACCATAGAGGCGGGACTGGGTGTCTCGGAATTCCTCCGCAACTCATAACTGCATCGACTGCTTCATCTAACATCTCGATACCTTGCGCCGCCAGAAAGTTCGTAATTCCTGGGGCAACCCCACAACCCGGTATAATAATGACGCCTGCCTCTTGGGCAACTTTATGCAACGCCATTTTATCTGTAAACCTAGACCCTACAAGATCCACTAAATGACATTTTGATGCGATAGCAGCTTTTATAGCTACCAAGCTCAAAGAATGCGGGAGACATGCTACTGCTACATCTGCATCCACTAATACTTTCGCGATTTCTTCTTCCGTTTCTAACGAGGCTATCTTCCCAATCACTTTGGGGTTATTTGCTATGCCCAAACACTTATCAATGTTCTCTTGGTTTATGTCAACAACCGTGATTCTTTTTAAATCTTTAAACTTGGCAATTTCACTGACTACAGTCGTACCAATCATTCCCGTTCCTAAAATGACGATATGCAAAATTACCGCCCCTCCCTATCCATGTTTTTACGGGTATTGAAATGAACGAATAGAGGAATGAAATTTTCACTTTCATTCCACATTAGTAGAATTACATTTCTAAAGGCTCTGTTCCAAACCATTTTTTATAAATTTCAATGTATGTGCCATCCTCTTTCATTTCACTTAATGCTTCATTTACCTCTTTAATAAAGTCTTCGTTTCCTTTATTAACCGCCATCCCAATTTCATCTCTATTTACAATATCGCTCGCAATCTTTAAAGGAAGATTTTGTTCTTTAATATTGTAGCTAATTAACAACTGATCATTAATAATAACGTCTAATCGTTTATTCTTAAGATCTTGAATATAATCACTTACTGCTTTGTATAATATGACATCCGCACCATCGACGGTGTTTGCAACTTCTTCAAAAGTTGTCCCGCCGCCAACGCCAACTTTCTTCCCTTTAATATCCTCAAGTTTAGTAATATCGTTCGTTTCCTCACGAGTGATTAATACCGAACCGGTAATAACGTATGGGTCAGTAAAATCAACACTTTTTTTCCGTTCTTCTGTTACGGTCATTTGTCCAATAACAATATCGAATTTATCAGCTTTTAGACCACCAATTAAGCCATCCCACTTTGTCGCAATAAAATTGACTTCAACACCTAGTCTTTTAGCAATTTCATTGGAGATATCTACGTCAAAACCTTGGAACTCATCTTTGTCATCTAAGAAATTAAATGGAGGGTATGTGCCTTCGAAAGCAACATTTAGCACTTTAGATTTCTCCATACGATCTAACACGGTTTTACTACTACTTTCTTTTCCAGCATTTACAGCAACCGTTTTTTCTTCTCCTCCGCAAGCTGCAATAATACTAATTACAAAAAGAGTGATAATAACTAAAATTAGATTCTTTTTCATCTGATTGTCCCCTTCTCTCTAAAATATTCCTATTTTTTCTTAATCAAATAAGGGGGCAAACAGAAAAAAATCCCATTCAACTCTCCTATAGTTAGATTCTACCAATCTCCCATATAAATGTATAGTCTGAATTTACAGAAAAATATATTATTTTACAGTAATCCACATAATTTTCACTAATTATTAGCTAAAATATATCCGATTAAAACAGCACTTAAAATTAAGGAAGAAATGGGATTTGGTTTTAGAATGCTTTTTGTTTATAAGGGGTAAATCGATAACGGAGACTTGAGAATTATTCAAAGGACTTATTACAATTCGCGAAATCTGCTCTTGCCATTAGCAACTCCCACCTTCTAAAATATGCACTTGTCATTTGCTTTATTCAGTTAACGATTTGCCATTACAATAGCTGTTTAAGTCGTACGTTTGACTTGAATGCCGAACTTGAGCTCTGGACCCGTAAGCTGGATAAATTAATTGCGGAGCATATTTTATAAGATACAATAAATCACCCATTCCAAAGAAAAGGTGTTAATTACACTATGGTCAACTAGAGAGCAAGCATTGTTGAAACTCCTTCAATTATTCTGTAACATTTTTTGCGTATTCACAGTCTAATTATTGTAAAGAGGAGATATATATATGAAACGAAAGTGGATATTTATATTATTTTCAACCCTTATAGCCATTGTATTGGCAGGTTGTGGAACGGCAAAAAAAGATACGCAAGAGGATGTTAATGGTAGTGATAATGGTAACGGAAATGAAATCGTTGCTGGATCAATCGTTCCAAGTATTTCAGAAGGAATGCCGGAAAATAAGTATCATTACGTCTTTTCCCTTAAAAATGATACAACAGTCGAAGTAACATTGAACATGAACTCGTCACAGTATTATGATTTTCATTTAAAGGACAGTAAAGGTACAGTCGTTTACACCTATTCTGATAATAAGATGTTTACTCAGGCGTTAGAACAAAAGGTAATTAAGCCAGGTGACTCTCTACTCATGGACTTGGATCTGACAGAAGGTCTATCCACACTAAAACCAGGAACCTACACTCTTGAAGCATGGTCAACTGCTAATGAAGCTGAAGACTGGAAGGCCTCAACTGAAGTTACATGGGATGGCGTGAAAAATGAAGATTCGTCAGCCGAAGAAAAGCTAGTGGTAGAGGAAGCTCGTGTAACGTATGTAGGACTTCAAGATTTGAACTCAATCGAAGTTACAAACGAACAAAATGAAACAGAAGCTATGAGACTGTCTGAGACAGCTAAACCATTTTTTGATGATTTAGAAACAGGAGCAAAAATCACCGTCGTTTATGTCGTTATTGATGGACAAAAGGTGATTCAAACAGCCACTAAAGACTGACCGTACTCTATATAGTATCTTACGATAAATAAAGCTTTTCTTTTTATACTCATTCGTAGTTATAAACTTCTAAACTCAAAAAAGGTTACACACAATTCACTTGTGTGTAACCTTTTTTTACTACATATGGGAATACCCCACCCTTGAGGAAAACCCCTACATTTTATAACTCTATAGGCCTATTCAAATCACTTAATTTGCAAGCCCCACCAAAAACAAGCTGATGCTCGGTACAAATGAAATGATAATTACATCAATTACCATAATTACGATGAATGGAACAATTGCTTTCATTAAACTTTCAAATTTTGTCCCAGCTATATTGGCTGCAACAAAAAGGTTTATTCCTACCGGTGGCGTAATAAAACCGATGGCCAAATTAACAATCATGATAATACCAAAATGTACTAAGTCGATTCCCAATGCACTAACTATTGGAACAAGAATTGGTGTTAATATAATGATGGCAGCTGAAGTTTCCAAGAAAGCACCGCAGATTAGCAATATAGCATTAATAATTAGTAGAGCGATAATCCAATTCGTAGTGACTCCAAGCATCGCTTCCGTTAATTCAGCAGGAATTCGTTGTCTTGTTAAAAAATATCCGAAAACAGAAGCACCAGCAATAATGAACATTATGACTGCTGTAATTACAACTGAAGACGAGAATATTTCCATTAAATCCTTAATCTTAATCTCTCGGTAAAATACCACTCCCACGATTAAGCCATATACAACCGCTACAACAGCCGCTTCAGTTGGCGTGAAAATGCCGCCATATATGCCGCCTAATATAATGACTGGCATTAACAAGGCGAATATAGAATCCGCTAAAGCTTTAAAGAAATCCTTAAAATCAAATTTTTCTCCTCCACCGTACCCTTTTATTAGAGAAATGACATAAACCAAAATGATCAGTGAACCTACCACTAAAAGACCAGGTAGGATTCCCGCAATAAACAAACTGCTTACTGATACTCCAGCAGTGACACCATATAAAACAAGAGGAACGCTTGGAGGAATCATGACACCAATGGTTCCTCCAGCAGCTTGCACGGCCGTGGAAAAACTCTTATCGTACCCTTTTTTAACCATCGCAGGTATTAACAGTCCTCCAACAGCCGCAGTAGTAGCTGCAGCTGAACCAGATATGGCCGCAAAAAAAGCACAAGCCACGATGGATACAATAGCTAACCCTCCTTTGATTCGACCGAAAATGACGTTAGCCAGATGGATTAATCGTCTAGATATTCCTCCACTCTCCATTAGCTTGCCGGCTAATATAAAGAAAGGGATAGCCATCAATGGAAAAGAATCTACCGAATTGAACATCCGCTGCATAATAACTATTAACGAAACGTTTCCGTCAATAAAAAATATGAGTGCAGATGCCAAACCTAAAGCAACCGCAATCGGAACATTGATCAAAAATAAAACAATTAACAACACAAATAACAGTATAGCCACGGTCAGACACCCCCGCTCTTATAATCTTTAGTGAACTGAGATGCAATATTGACAATTAATATAAAGCCACTTAACGGAATGACGAAGTAAATAATCCCCATCGGTATTCTTAATACCGGTGACAATTGCGACATGGATTGCATAGCCAAATCATATCCTTGAACAACCATTAACAAGAAAAACATGAGGCTTGCAATTGTCGCTATCACATAAAGAGCTTTTTGGATTGGAAGTGCAAACAACTTCACGAAAACCTCCATGCCGATATGGGCTTTCTTTGACATGGCAAAAGCAGCTCCTAAAAAAGTAAGCCATACCAGACAATATCTAGCCAATTCTTCCGTCCATGCTAGAGGTTGTTGTAATACAAACCGAAAAATAACTTGTAAAAAAACAGCAATAACCAATATTGCTAAAATTACATTTAGAAAATGTTTTATTGTTACATTCATATAGTTAATATATCTAGCCATATCTTCCCTCCCATATAAAAAAGAGAGAAAAATTCTCTCTTTTTTATTACACCTATTCTTTTAGTTATTGAGCGTCAAGAATACGATTCAATAATTCCTGATATTCAATTGTGTCATATACAGGCTTAACGGCTTCCTGGAAAGGCGCAAGGTCGACATCTTCAATAATTTCAACACCATTTTCTTTAAGTGTTTCAATTGACACTTTTTCCATTTCAACAATAAGGTCGCGTTCTTTCGCTCCAGCTTTCTGTCCTTCTTCAACAACAATATCTCTCAAGTCTTCAGGCAGTTCGTCATAAGTTTGTTTGCTCATCATGTAAATTGCAACAGAGTAGACATGTCCAGTTAAAGTCATGTATTTTTGTTTCGCTTCATAGAGTTTGAACTGATCTGCAACGATTGCCGGATTTTCTTGTGCATCGACAACTCCTTGTTGAAGTGCAGTAATGGCTTCTGTCCATGCCATAGGCGTTGGTTGTGCACCTAGTGCCTCAAACGCAGCGAGATGAATTGCATTTTCCTGCGTTCTGATTTTTAGTCCTTTTAGATCTTCAGGAGTATTAACTGGTCGTATACCATTTGTGATATGACGGTAACCATTTTCCCCCCAAGAAAGACCCATGATTCCGTTTTCCTCCATCTTCGTAAATAACTCATCCCCAATTTCACCTTCTAGGACTTCTACAGCTGATTCGCGATTTTGGAAAATGAACGGCACATCAAGAACGCCTAATTCAGGAACAAAATTGGTAACTGGTGCAGTTGAAGATACAACCAAATCCACCGTTCCAAGTGTCATTCCTTCAGTCAATTCTCGTTCTGCTCCAATTTCACTGTTAGCAAAAACTTCGATAATTACTTGCCCATTGGTACGCTCTTCCACATTTTTTGCCATTTCTAAAAATGCTAATTGGTAAGGGTGACTATCTGGCAACGAATGTCCCGCTTGTAATGTGTAAACTTTATCCGGATCCGCAGCCTTCTCATTATCTGAATCTCCGCACGCTGTTAACGTTAATGCAGCAGCTAGCATTACTGAAATAAAACCGATTTTTCTTTTCATAATTCTTCCCCCAAGGTTTTATTAGTCTCATTAATCCATATTGAATATTTTTCCGGGATTCAAAATATTATGTGGATCCAACGTCTTTTTCAACGCTTTCATTATGTGCAAAGAATTTCCATGTTCAAGTGATTGATATTTCATTTTACCTATTCCTACTCCATGCTCCCCTGTACAAGTTCCACCTTTACTAAGCGCAAATTCTACTATATGACTATTGAAATTTTCTGCTCTTTTCATTTCCTCTTCATCATTCACATCTAGCATTAATAGAGCATGATAATTCCCATCTCCGACATGCCCGACTATACCGCCTGGCAATTCATACCTTGCCATTGCTTCTTTTGCCGACTCTATTCCGTTCGCCAATTCTGAAATAGGTAAGCAAACATCAGTTACCATCATCTTTTTACCTGGATGAGCTCGCATAACCGCATACGCAAGATTGTGGCGTGCTTCCCATAGTTGGTTACGTGATTGCGCATCTTTTTCGAATTTAAATTCACTACACTTATTATCTGCTAATATCTCTTTTGCAAATTCCATGTCTTGCATTAAACCGGCTTCATTTCCATGAAACTCCAAAAAGAGTGTCGGTACCTCAAGATAGTCCGTCCCGCTGTAGATATTTACCTGCGCGATGGATTGCTGATCTACTAATTCAATTCTTGCCACCTGTATCCCAGCGGAAAGAATGCTGACTACCGCATCCACGGCTTGTCCTACCGTTTCAAAAGACGCCATTCCCGCAACAATCAGTTCAGGAATTCCATACACACGCAAAGTCAATTCCGTAAAACACCCTAAGGTCCCCTCGGATCCTACGAATAATCCGTTCAAGTTATAACCTGATGAAGACTTGGCAGCCAGATTACCAGTATGCATGATTGTTCCATCAGCAAGAACGACTTCCATATCTCTTACTTGGTCACGCATAATGCCGTAACGGACAGAAGTTGTTCCACTGGCGTTCGTCGCTGCCATACCACCAAGTGTAGCGTCTGCTCCTGGATCAACAGAAAAAAACAAACCATGTTTTTTTAGTTCTTGATTTAGCTTAGAACGAGTAACTCCAGGTTGAACTTTCACTAAAAAATCAGTTGGAAAAACTTCAATAATAGTATCCATTAAAGAAAAATCGACCGTTATACCGCCGTTATAAGGGATCACATGTCCTTCCAAGCTAGTACCTAATCCAAAGGGAACAATCGGAATCTTGAATTTTTCGGCAATGTTCATGACTTTACTGACTTCTTCCGCGCTAACAGGGAACACAACAGCATCCGGTAAAGACGGTCTATGATAAGATTCGTCTTTACTGTGCTGATCCAAAATCACTTCATTTGTTGAAACTCTTTCAGGAGAGAGAATTTTTTTTAATTCCTCTAAATAACTCACTCTGCTTCCTCTTTTCATTGATAACTATTATTTTATTTAGCTAGTAAAGTAATCAGTAACGGCTCCTTTTGACGAACACGACACATTATGAGCATATTTTCCGAGGACACCTTTTTTATAAAGTGGAGGGGCAACCCATTCTTTAAAGCGCTCTTCAAGTTCTGCATCCGTTACATTCATAGATATCTCTTGTTCTTCCGAGTCTATCGTTATGAGATCGCCTTCTTTTACTAATGCAATTGGACCTCCAACTTGGGCTTCCGGTGCAATATGACCAACGACTAGACCGTGAGTCCCACCTGAAAATCTACCATCTGTAATCAAGGCCACTTTTTCACCCATTCCTTTTCCAACAAGAATGGCAGATATAGACAACATTTCTGGCATTCCAGGTCCACCTTTTGGTCCTACATAACGGATGACTAAAACATCACCTTCGTTAATCTCATTCGCCATAACTGCAAGCGTTGCTTCTTTTTCGGTATTATATACTCTTGCAGGTCCAATATGGCGTTTCACTTTTACTCCAGATACTTTCGCAACTGCGCCACTAGGTGATAGATTCCCTTTTATAACAATTAGTGGACCATCTTCTCTATACGGCTTGTCAAACGGCAGAATTACTTGCTGCCCTTCACTTAAACCTGGTGCATCTTTAAGGTTTTCAGCAACCGTTTTCCCTGTAACTGTCATACAGTCTCCGTGAAGATATCCTGCCTCTAGTAGAACCTTCATCACAGCTTGTACACCACCAGCTCGGTGTAAGTCTTCCATGACATATTTCCCACTTGGTTTTAAGTCAGCAATATGTGGTGTTATCTTTTGGATTTTGTTAAAGTCATCAATGGTCAAATCTACTTCAACAGAATGAGCAATAGCTAGCAAATGCAGAACGGCATTTGTCGAGCCTCCAAGCGCCATAACGACAGTAATTGCATTTTCAAATGCTTCTTTTGTCATAATATCTTTTGGATAAATTTCCTGTTCAAGCAAATTATGAACAGCCGCTCCAGCTGCTGCACAATCCTTCAATTTCGCTTCCGAAACTGCCGGATTTGAAGAACTGCCAGGTAAACTCATACCCATTGCCTCTGCTGCCGACGCCATGGTATTTGCAGTATACATACCTCCACATGAACCTGCTCCAGGACATGCACTGCATTCAATTTTCCGAAGTGTATCATCACTAATGTCTCCATTATTGTGACGCCCTACCCCTTCAAAAACGGATACAATATCAATATTTTCACCATTATGTACACCTGGCGAAATTGTTCCTCCATATACAAAAACTGCTGGTACCTCAGAATTTGCGATAGCGATTAAGCATCCTGGAATATTTTTATCACAACCACCGATTGCAACAAGCCCATCTAAGCTTTCTGCCCCTACCACTGTCTCAATTGAATCCGCTATTACATCTCTGCTTGGAAGTGAATATCTCATACCTTCCGTTCCCATTGAAATACCATCCGACACGGTAATCGTATTAAAGATGAACGGAACACCGCCCGCTTCTCTTGCACCTTTTTTCGCACTAACCGCTAAATCATGAATATGTATATTGCACGGAGTCACTTCACTCCATGTACTAGCAACACCAATCATTGGCTTTTTGAAATCCTCATCTGTCACACCAACCGCTCGTAACATCGCCCGATTTGGAGCTTTCATCGCTCCTTCACTGAATACTTTACTATTAATACGCAAATCCTTTTTCATAATATACCCAACCCTTCCCCTACTATTAGTATTATTATAGAGACATTTTCACAAAATTCAATGTATTAAATCACAAAATTAACCGAATTAAATAGTAAGCTAATTTTTTAATTTCACATCATCGAAAATTGCAAGATATAATTCACGCATAAGAATTATTTTTGAAGCGCTTACATATGCATACTATATGACATCTCAATAAAGTTCCTCATTGTAAATTCACAAACTCATAAGAAGTTTACTAGATATTAATGGGAATGTGGATTAAAAATATTTTTTGTACAAAAATAGAACTCAGCTGACGATGTAATTTCAATCACACTTTTGTTGCTAGTTGAATTTCTTCTATTAAAAGAACAATATCTAAATCTTTCCCCATTTTTTTGACATGAAATTCTTCATTTATTCCATTATTAAAACTTACATTATTCACTATTTTTTAATCTAAATATTTCTAATATTTACATTACTATTTTTTTGCTTTACCATAGTAGTGAGTTATTAAACGCTTACATAATTATATGTTTCATAGAATACTTGTTATAACATGAGACAAACACACTTTATAAAGGAGGAATATATTTTGAATGCAATTGCAATTGCAGCAATTAGTCTTTTCATATTCGTTATCGGTTATCGATTTTATTCAAAGTTTCTTGCAGAAAAAATATTTCGTTTAGATCCGAACTACGTCACACCTGCACATCGTTTTAAAGATGGGGTAGATTTTGTTCCAACGAATAGATTTGTCCTTTGGGGTCACCACTTCACTTCAGTTGCAGGTGCCGCACCAATTCTAGGCCCTGCAATCGCCGTATATTGGGGCTGGCTTCCAGCAATCATTTGGGTCGTACTTGGTACCGTATTCGCCGCTGGAGTACACGACTTTGGAACGCTAGTTATTTCAGTGAGAAACAAAGGTCAATCGATTGGAACACTAGCAAACAAGCTTATTGGTCAACGAGCAAAAATATTGTTTTTATTCATCATTCTTATTCTTGTTCTAATGGTCAACGCTGTATTCGCATGGGTTATTGCCAATCTATTTATTACATTCCCATCAAGTGTATTACCAGTATTTATCCAAATTCCATTAGCACTTTGGATTGGTCACATTGTTTATAAAAAGAATGCAAAAATGCTTGTTCCTTCTTTGATTGCACTTGCTGTTATGTATTTTGTAGCCATCATTTCTGCTAAAGTTGGTTTCTTACAAATCGACCTTGTGAAATATATGGGCGGAGCAGATGCTGCAGGATTCTTCGGATTAGGTGCAGTCTCTACCGCATTCTTTATTTGGATCATCATCTTAATGGTGTATGTGTATATTGCTTCTACACTACCTGTTTGGAGACTTTTACAACCACGTGACTTTATAAACTCCCACCAACTTATTGTTGGATTAGGTATTTTGTATCTTGGGTTATTATTCACCAGGCCAGAAATCACTGCTCCAATGACAAACCCTGGTGCAGATGACGTTTCTTGGTTCCCACTACTATTCATTACAATTGCTTGTGGAGCAATTTCAGGCTTCCACGGACTTGTGTCATCAGGAACAACGTCTAAACAGTTAAATAAAGAAACTGATGCACGTTTTGTTGGTTATGCAGGAGCTGTTGGTGAAGGTGTCCTTGCACTAATTGCCATTATTGCTGTTATTACAATGTTCCCAACAAAAGAAGACTTCTTAGCAACGTATAGCAGTTTCGGTGCAGCTAGTGCTGGTGGCCTTGGCACCTTTGTTAAAGGGGCAAGTCAACTTGCAGCTGGTTTAGGAATTCCTGTTGAAGTGGCTGCAACGATTGTCTCAGTTATTGTCGTAAGTTTTGCAGCTACAACTCTTGATACATCCGTTCGACTTATGCGCTATATTATTGCTGAGCTTGGCGTTGAATACAAAGTACCTGTTATAGCTAAAACACATGTAGCTACTACGATTGCTGTTGTTTCAAGTTCTGCTCTTGTACTAATTCCTGAAGGACCAAATGGATTTGGATCTGGTGGATTCCTGCTATGGCCGTTATTCGGTACGGCCAATCAATTACTAGCTGGAATTAGTTTACTCCTTATCACAATTTGGCTGAAAAGACTTGGTCGAAATTACTTAGTTACTCTCATACCAATGATGTTCATTTTATTCATGACATTATGGGCTATGGTCCAGCAAGTCGTTTTCCAGTGGGCGTTCTGGGGTAGTAACTCAAGTCCTCTTCTCTTTATTTTCGGAGCGATTATTATGGGGTTTGCTATTTGGATTATCCTAACAGCCATCTCATCTTTGAGAAGTAATGATGACTCGAAAATTGATTTAGACGATTAATAAACGATTGATTTAATGAGGAAAAGGATCATTTTTTCATGATCCTTTTCCTCTATTTTTTAAAAAGAGGTGAATACAAATGATGTTGGATAAAGTGAAGCAACTTATCGCTTTTTACGAGGAAGTATTAAGCATGCCACATCGACAGGAAATCGCTAGGGAGTTGAGAAATGAAGACGATTTATTTCTTCTGCTACTTTACTCAGAAATGATTGGCATTCCAAACCCTGTTTATTACTACACACTTGAGCTTTACCCCTACATGATTGAGAAATTTCATGATTGGCACTTAAGAATGGGAATGGAAAAATCACCTATGACAGGTATTCGTTGTTGTTAGGACAAGCTCGTTTTCACAGAAAGGAGAATTGCCATGGAAGTGTTAGATAAAAGCATCATTTTTGTAGGCGGTAAGGGTGGTGTTGGTAAATCAACTTCTGCTGCTGCTATTGCATGGAAATTAGCTCAACAAGGGAATCGAACCCTTCTAGTTTCAACCGACCCTGCTCACAATGTTGGGGATATTTTCAATCAAAAAATCGGAGGGAAAACCGTTGAAATTTCGAAAAATCTCCATGCGCTTGAAATTGATCCAGAAATAGAAACAGATAAATATATTAAAGGTGTTAAAGAAAATATTAAAGGTATTGTTCATTCTGGCATGATGGAAGAAGTTCATCGTCAGCTTGATACGGCGAAAGCTTCTCCAGGTGCCGATGAAGCTGCCTTATTTGATAAATTGATTTCGATTATATTAGAAGAACGTGCTAACTTCGATAAATTGGTATTTGATACGGCACCAACTGGTCACACTATTCGCCTGCTCACACTGCCTGAGTTAATGGGTGTGTGGATTAATGGATTGCTTGAAAAGCGCAAGAAAACCAACGAAAATTATTCAGCACTATTAAATGATGGTGAACCGGTTGAAGATCCTATTTATGAAGTATTAAAAACTAGACAAGAGAGATTTTCCAAGGCAAGAGACATTTTATTAAGTGAAAAAGAGACAGGATTTATCTTTGTTTTAAATCCAGAACGTCTTCCAATTTTAGAGACACAAAAAGCTATTGAATTACTTCATAAATATGATTTGCACGTCAAAACCTTAATCATCAATAAAGTATTACCAGAAGAAGTAGATGGAGCTTTTTTCCAAGAACGTAAAAAGCATGAGAGAAAGTATACTCAATTGATTACAGATACATTTACAAAACAACAATTAATTTATATCCCATTATTCTCACAAGACATCGTCAGCAAAAATCACCTGGAACTATTTAGTAAATATTTTTGAAGACGCAGAAATAAAAGCCACTATAAACTTTGTGGCTTTTTTTATTTCGTTTATTCATGTACTTTCTTTCAATTCTCAAGCAGCTAAAGTTAACTAGCGTTAAGTAACACTTGCAATCATGCAGGAACACTATTGGAAAAATCTATTGGTTTTTTGCTATACTAGGACAAACTAATAAAGGAGGCGATTCTGCTGAATAAAGATATTTGGAAAAATCCAGTATTTACAATTTCATCGGCAGTGATCTTCGTGCTCGTTATTTTGGGTGCCACAATCCCTGCCAAATTCGATAGTGTAGCAAAATCACTATTTTCTATTACAACCGTCAATTTCGGTTGGTTTTATTTGTTGGCCGTCTTTATTATAATTATTTTTTTGATTGGCTTAGCTATTAGCAAATACGGAACAATTCGACTCGGCGGAGATGATGAACGACCAGAGTTTCCATTCTTCACATGGATTGCCATGCTGTTCTCGGCTGGTTTTGGTGTAGGTCTCGTGTTTTGGGGAGTTGCAGAGCCTATGAGTCATTTCTTCGCATCACCACTTTCGGGTGCAGAAGCTCAGACAGAACAAGCAGCTCGTATCGCTATGGGCTATTCTTTCTTCCATTGGGGTGTTAGTCAGTGGTCCGTCTTTGCAATTGTCGGCTTAGTTATGGGCTTTATACAATATCGAAAGAAAAAGAACGGTCTCGTATCCACAGCTTTAGAACCTATAACAGGAACCAACAGTTCGGTGAAAGTCGGCATCGATTCATTTGCCGTAATAGCAACTGTAATGGGAATCGCAACTTCATTAGGACTTGGAATTCTTCAAATTAATGGCGGATTGGATGCTGTCTTTAATACAGGTACTTCGTTTTCCGTACAACTTATCATTATTCTTGTGATATTTGTTGCTTATATGATTTCATCCTCAACTGGATTAAATAAGGGAATTCGCTATCTCAGTAATCTCAATTTAGGAATCGCCCTGATACTAATGGCGTTTGTGTTTATTGCAGGACCTACAGTATTCATTCTTGAAACATTTACGTTGGCAATTGGTGATTACTTTACAAATTTCATTCAATACAGCCTAAGGTTACAACCTTATCAGCAAGGAACATGGGTCAGGGATTGGACTATTTTCTACTGGGCATGGGCGATTGCATGGTCTCCATTTGTTGGAGCATTTGTGGCCCGTGTTTCGAGAGGACGCACAATCCGTGAATTCATCGTTGGTGTCATGGTTATTCCTCCGGCTATTGCATGTCTTTGGATTGCAGTGTTCGGTGGTACAGCTTTGTGGAACGATTTGAACAAACAAACAGGGATTGCGGAGGCTGTTAATGCAGATTTAACTTCAGCTCTCTTTCAAACGTATATGCATTTGCCTTTAACCACGATATTGTCAGTGTTATCGATTATCTTGATTTTTACGTTCCTTGTCACCTCCGCTGATTCGGCAACTTACATTTTAGCAAGCATGACGACGAACGGGAGCCTTTTACCACCAATATTTGCAAAACTTGTTTGGGGCTTCTTGATGTCGGCAATTGCAGGTGTCCTGTTATTTGCGGGTGGACTAGAAGCACTCCAGACGGCATCTCTAATTTCTGCCTTGCCATTTACGGTGTTATTACTTTTGCTCATCATCTCAATTAGCAAACTGCTGAAGAAAGAACCAATCCCAATTCGGAAAGCAGATTTACGAAGATTTGAGCGTTTGCAAAAAGCTAGTAAGAAAAAAGAAGATAAATAGAAATAAGAAAAGCAGAAAGCTCTATCTAGCTCATCACCGGCGCTGGAAGAACCGATTCGGATAATTGTTTCCGCATGAGGGTCTGAAGCTTAGGTGTGAGCTGGCGAGCTAGACATAACAACTCCAAGTACAAAGATATTGCTCGAAAAATCTTATACTTTCTTATTTAGTTAAAAGTGGCTGTCTAATTAGTCCTCAAAATGAAGAAAAATAATTCTTTTTTCTGGATCTACATTTGAACATTGTAAATAGTAATAGTTGTCTGTTTTGCACATGATAAACTTAAGATGATTGAAGTGGAAGACGGCGAGAAAACATGTGCTCCTGCGGTTACTCGTCGCAAAGATATTGGACGGATTACAGTTCGTCCATATCTTTCCAGCGGGAATAGCATGAGCGGAAGACCCCACAGACGAGCTTGCTCGTCGAGGAGGCTGAGGCCATGCCCCCGGAAAGCGTCCGTCTGTTTCTGTTTCTGCATCGCTGCGCTAGCTTCGAAACATGATAGTGCGCTGCATCGCTTCGCTAGCTTCGAAACATGAAAGTGCGTTGAAACGGAAATCTACCTATACTAAAAAGAAAAAGGAACTGCCCTTAGTCATATTTTATGACTTTTAGGACAGCTCCTTTTTTCATGTCACATTCTCACACTTCGCGGCAATCTATTTAAAACACAATGGTTTTATTGCCATCTACGATGATACGATCCTCAAGATGCCATTTAACCGAACGAGCTAGCACACTACGCTCGATGGAACGACCTATTTTTTTCATTCCGTCGATATTATCTCTGTGATCAACGCGCATCGTATCTTGTTCAATGATTGGACCTTCATCTAAATCGTTCGTGACGTAGTGAGAAGTTGCACCAATTAGCTTAACACCTCGTTGGTAAGCACGATCATACGGACGTGCGCCAACAAAGGCTGGTAAAAAAGAATGATGAATGTTAATAATACGATTTGGGTTAGCTTCTACAAATGCAGGAGTCAATATTTGCATATAACGAGCTAGGACAATCAATTCGACTGCATATGCTTCCAATAATGTCAGTTGTTGAGTCTCCACATCTTGACGGTTTTCTCGACTTGCTGGAATATGTACGAATGGAATGTCAAAGCTCTCAACCAACTCTCTGGCATCCTCATGGTTGCTAATAACTAAAACGATATCCGTCATCAAGTCACCACTTTGCCATTCAAAGAGAAGCTCTCGAATACAGTGAAGCTCTTTAGATACAAAAATAGACATACGTTTCACATCTGATGGAAACGTCATTTTCCATTCCATCGAGAATCTCTCAGCAATCCCTAAAAATCTAGTTTTAATTTCTTCCTTTTGATCTGGGAGAGATGGACAATCAAATTCGATGCGTATAAAGAAGTTACCACTTTCATGATTAGTTGAATACTGGCTGGATTCTATAATATTCGCATTGTATTGAAATAAAAAGCGTGAAATAGCGGCAATAATGCCCGGCTGATCAGGACAACGAATCAATAAACAACCTCGATTTTTTCGTTGTATCTTGTATTGCTGCAGTTGTGTATCTATGTCCCTCGTCATATGTTTCCTCCTTCAGGCTATTGCCCTTGTTAAAAAAGTTTATTAGATACGATACTATGCGATTTAGATTCAGAATGATAGAGGGACAACGTATTTTTTGCGTTTAGATTTTATATTTAGTTGAGCATTTAACAAGAAGTTCTTGCTAACCAATTTCTATTCTACTGAAAAAGAAACAACATTTATTCCATATTTACTCAATTCCAACTTGAAACGCCAAATTTTCCAACTGAGCACACGCTCATCTAAATATTCATTGAATATACCCCAAAAATTCAGCAAATCAGTTGAAAAAGTAACGCTATTTTCTTCACTTCTCTCGAATAGATATATATTCTCTTAAAATTGAATACTTTTGATTTATAAAAATAGCACCTTTAAAACTCATTTTACATATTTACACAAAAGCTACCTCTGCACTCACAGTTCAGTAACTTTGTTCCAAGAAAAACTCTTTGGTTAATTCGATTGTCACTCAAGTACGTATATCTTCATTAGACCTGAAGCCTTATTCAAGCGATATAGAAATACATTCAAAAAATAGCCTTTTCTCGAAGTTTTCTCAAGAAAAGGCTAATTAATATAAATTCCTAGATTAAATGATTACTAGATTTTATGCTTTTTGAAACTGTTCCGTTTCAGTTGAACCTTTTAAAGCAGTTGTAGATGATGTTCCACCTGAAATAACAAGTGAAACTTCGTCAAAGTAACCTGTTCCAACTTCACGTTGGTGACGAGTTGCTGTGTAGCCACTTTCTTCAGCAGCGAACTCAGCTTCTTGTAATTCAGAATAAGCAGCCATTCCTGATTCTTTATAGCGTTTAGCAAGATCGAACATTCCGTAGTTAAGAACATGGAATCCTGCTAGTGTTACGAATTGGAATTTGTAACCCATTTGACCAAGTTGTTGTTGGAAAGTTGCAATCGTTTCTTGGTCCAATTTCTTTTTCCAGTTAAACGATGGTGAGCAATTGTATGCTAGAAGCTTGCCAGGGAATTTTGCGTGAATTGCATCAGCAAACTTTTGTGCTTCTTCAATACTTGGCTCAGATGTTTCACACCAGATAAGATCTGCATATGGTGCATACGCAAGGCCACGAGAAATTGCTTGATCAATACCATCATTTGTATGATAGAAACCTTCTGGCGTGCGTTCTCCTGTAATAAATTGGCGGTCATATGGATCAACATCACTTGTGATTAAATTAGCTGCATTTGCATCTGTACGAGCAATAATAATTGTTGGCACGCCCATAACGTCAGCTGCTAATCGTGCAGAAATCAAATTGCGTACCGCTGTTTGAGTAGGTAGTAATACCTTACCACCTAAGTGACCACATTTCTTCTCAGAAGATAACTGATCTTCTAAATGCACACCGCCAGCTCCTGCTTCAATCATCGATTTAGTTAATTCAAATACGTTAAGTGTTCCACCAAAACCTGCTTCCATATCTGCTACGATTGGAGCGAACCAATACGTGTCGCCTGTTCCTTCTGCTTGCTGAATTTGATCAGCACGTTGTAACGTTTGGTTAATTCTTTTTACTACTTGAGGTACACTATTGCTCGGATATAAGCTTTGGTCTGGATACATATGACCTGAAAGATTGGCATCTGCCGCAACTTGCCATCCGCTCAAGTAAATAGCTTTTAAGCCTGCTTTTACTTGTTGCATAGCTTGATTTCCTGTTAGAGCACCAAGTGCATTTACATAGTCTTCTGTGTTTACTAGATCCCATAGTCGATTAGCACCTAAAGTGGCAAGTGTTTGTTCAACAACGATTGATCCTCTTAGTTTCACTACATCTTCAGCTGTGTATGGTCGTTCTACACCGTTCCAGCGATCTTGAGTCCAGCTCTCCGTTAATTGTTCAGCTTGTAATTTGCGATTTGTCATTTTTTTATTCTCTCCCTTTATATGAATTTGTTATACTACATAATAATTCTATATTTTTTGTTATATAACAGCTAAGTCAAAAAAATTAATCTAGAAAGGCACAACACTGAATCGCTTCTTTGAAACTTGTGTAATCCTGTCCGCATGCACGACACATATTTACAGGTTCAGTTTCTTCTTTTCTAAAGATAACTACTTGCTTAACTTCTTGTGGCTCTATTGCCCATTCTCCTGAGGGTGTTTTAATTAAGCTATGTGCTTCGTTCCCGTATACAAAAAGGGTACCCTCAAGCTCTTCATCCGTCTTGCCAGCCAAAACATTTTGATTAATCCACTTTTCAATCATTTCTCTACTTGGCTTTACAGCTTGTTGTAGTCTCATCTGAATTCCTCCATTTATTTATTGTTAATCTAATATATAACAGTAATTCATTATATGCAACTGTTTTATAACAGTTGCATATAATTTTTTTTTTTTTTTAAAACTAATCATTTTCTAGCCGTTTAAAACGCTAATACTACATAACTACCTGTCACTCCTTGGTAGCAAATATACGCGCCTTAAACTCTTGGCGTCTACGATGTAAAATAGGTTCAGTGTATCCGCTTGGCTGGCTTTCCCCTTCAAAGATAAGCTCACAGGCTGCTTGGAAAGCAATAGATTCGTCAAAATTAACTGACATAGGTTGATATAGTGGATCTGCACTGTTTTGTTCATCAACAACTTTAGCCATTCTCTTTAACGTTTCTAGTATTTGATTTTTTGTACATACACCATGATGAAGCCAATTTGTCATATGCTGACTTGAAATACGCAGTGTCGCTCTGTCTTCCATTAACCCAATATTATGAATATCAGGAACCTTTGAACAGCCAACACCGTGCTCTACCCAACGGACCACGTAACCAAGAAGCCCTTGCGCATTGTTATCTAGCTCTTGTTGGATGTCCCTCGTTGACCATTCGCCCGCAGCTAATGGCAGCGTTAAAATATCAGTACTTCTATCTTGAATCTCACTTATTAGTCTTTGTTGAACACTCGTAACAGACAATTGATGGTAGTGTAGAGCGTGCAAAGTTGCTGCCGTTGGAGATGGTACCCAGGCTGTATTTCCTCCTGCTTGTAAATGACCAATTTTCTGTTCTAACATATCCTTCATGAGATCAGGCATCGCCCACATACCTTTGCCGATTTGCGCACGTCCTTGAAGCCCACAAGTTAAACCTGTATCTACATTTGATTTTTCATAGGACTGAAGCCATCTGGAATTTTTCATCTCACTTTTACGAATTACAGGACCAGCCTGCATCGAGGTATGAATTTCATCTCCCGTTCGATCCAAAAATCCTGTGTTAATGAAAACAATTCGTTCTTTCACTTCACGTATACAGTTTGCAAGATTTAATGATGTTCTTCGTTCTTCATCCATTACACCAATTTTCACAGTATAACGGTCAAGGCCAAGAAGGTCTTCTACCCAATTGAACAACTCATTGGCAAATGCAACTTCTGCTGAGCCATGCATTTTCGGCTTCACGATATATATAGAACCCTTTTCGGAATTACGATGAATTCCTTTATTCAATAATTCATGTTTGGCAAGTAAACTAGTAATCACGGTATCTATGATTCCTTCTGGAACTTCCTGATCTTGTTGATCTAAAATCATATTAGATGTCATTAAATGACCAACATTACGCACAAGTAATAGTGAACGCCCACGTAAAATAAGTTCTGCCCCACTTACCGTGTGATACTTTCTATCACCATCTAACGTCCTGGTTACATCACGTTGACCCTTTTTAAATGTTGCAGTTAAGGTTCCATTCATAAGCCCCAGCCAATTTTGATACACACATACTTTGTCTTCTGAATCAACTGCTGTCACTGAATCCTCGCAATCCATAATCGTCGTTATAGCAGATTCAATTAGTAAGTCTTTTACACCAGCTGGATCTGTCTTACCGATTGGATGTTGTCGATTAAATTGAATCTCTACATGCAGCCCATTGTTTTGAAGTAGAATCGCTGTTGGCGAAGCTTTATCTCCATTAAATCCGATAAATTTAGATGGCTCTTGCAAAACAGTTTTCTCGCTACCTTGAATAATGACAAGTTGATCCTGTTCAATTCGATATTCAGTCGAAAGAGTGTGCGTCCCTTTCTCTAAAGGAGCAATTTGATCTAAAAAGTTACGTGCAAAGTCAACAACTTTTTGTCCTCTAACTGGATTATATGTAGCTCCTCTTGCCGCACCATTTTGTTCATCAATTGCATCTGTTCCATAAAGAGCATCATATAAGCTTCCCCATCGCGCATTTGCTGCATTAATGGCATAGCGCGCATTATTGACTGGTACAACAAGCTGAGGTCCTGCCTGTATGGTAATTTCATCATCTACATTTATAGTATTGATCTTAAAGGACTCTCCTTTAGACTCCCAATAACCAATATCTTTTAAAAATGACTCATAATTTTCTCGGTTTTCAGACCAACTATTTTGCTTATGCCACTGGTCAATTTTTTCCTGGAGCTCATTTCTAGTTGTTAACAGTTCTCGGTTCTTTGGGCTCATTTCCTCAATGAGCTGACTAAACCCTAACCAAAATGCCTCACTAGAAACTTCGCTACCTGGTATTGCCTCTTCTTCAACAAACTGATAAAATTCACTTGCGATTTTCAAACCATTTTTTCTAATCACATGATCGCCCCTCTTTTTGTTATATAACAGCAATTATATTTTATATATTATTATATAACAACCCTTTTAATGAATATTCCAAAAATAATTTTATACCCTGAAAGACATCCTAATGGAATTATCCTCCAATAATTTGTGCTAATCAAATAAGTGCGATACGATAAATGGAAAATAATTCGTTGAAATGATGTGATATCATGTCCCTCTCTACTCCTTATACAATCAAAGATCGAGGTTTCTGGCGTATTGTAGCTGGATTACTATTAGCTTCGCTTTTTATCTTTGCAGCACTCTATACAGTCCAGCCTTTATTGCCCGTTTTTGTAGATGAATTCGATGTATCGGTCGCCACAGCAAGTCTATCAATGTCACTGACGGTTATTGGGTTAATTATAGGACTCGTGCTTCTTGGCTTTTTGTCAGATCGCTATGGACGCACGCTTTCTATCAAATTTTCTTTGCTGTTTGCTGCGTTTCCGTTCTTTCTCATCCCACTCTTTGATTCCTTTGAGTTGCTACTATTGTTTAGATTGATTCAAGGATTCGCCCTTGCAGGAGTTCCTGCTGCCGCAATTGCATACATGGCTGAAGAAATCGATAGGCGACACGTTGGATTTGCTATGGGTCTTTATATTGCTAGCAATGCACTTGGCGGTTTAATTGGACGAGTAGTAACGGGATATATAACAGACCACTCTTCGTGGGAAACCACTTTTAATATCCTTGGGATCAGCGGAGTTGTTTTATTTGGAGCGATATTCTTTCTACTCCCTGCATCAAGACGATTTACTTCAGATGATTTGCTCTTATCGGATGACCTAAAAGGGTTTCTTGTACACTTGAAAAATCCCTTATTGTTGTCAATCTTCGGTTTCGGTATCATCTTGCAACTATCATTTACAGGAATCTGGACATTCATGCCTTTTCATTTGCAGAATCCTCCATTCAACCTGTCCCTTCAAGAACTGTCAATGCTGTATTTTGCTTATGGCTTCGGGGTAGTGGGTTCCCCAATTGCAGGAAATTTAGCCATCCGCTTCGGACTTGACCGTATTCGATTCATTGCCATTTTAACTTTATCATTAGGGGCATTCCTGACCATTTTCAGCTCTTTCACAGTTATTGCAATTGGACTTTGCTTGAATTGCCTCGGATTTTTCATTGCACATTCGCTTACTGCTACTACCGTGAGCCAAAAAGCGACGCATCATAAAGGCAGTGCGTCAAGCCTATACTTAGTAGCGTATTATGTGGGTGTAGCAGCAGGAAGCTCACTTCTTAGCCCGATTTGGACTAACTTCGGTTGGATAGGTATAGTAGCATTCGCGTCCTTACTTCCCATTTGTTATTTATTTGTCACTATTTTTATGTTTCCAACTAATAAAAAAGAAGCTTTCCTCGAGTAGGAAGCTTCTTTTTTCATATTATTTCAGGCGTTCCTGAACTAAAATATCTATACCCTAGATAAGACTACTCGGAATACCCTGATGTTGTTGAGGGCGATTTCAATGCAGTTCACTATTTACATCTATCTCAGCCACTGAGTTTAATCCTGTTCATTTTGATTTATTCCCGTTAGCAAGTGTTTTATTCCTGTTCAAACGCAGTTTATTCCTGTTTGAACACGGTTTATTCGTG
This sequence comes from Paenisporosarcina sp. TG-14, assembly GCF_000297555.1. Taxonomy (NCBI): domain Bacteria; kingdom Bacillati; phylum Bacillota; class Bacilli; order Caryophanales; family Caryophanaceae; genus Paenisporosarcina; species Paenisporosarcina sp. TG-14. The sequence continues at coordinate 26,008 of NZ_AMGD01000042.1, read as the reverse complement.
TTTAAATTGATTTATATCCCATTCGCGCAATTTATTCCACAAAAATACCCCGGAACACGAGGTATGTAGGGGGCCAGTTAGTTTAGTTTTCGCAGCGCTACTATCGGTTCTGTAAGTGCTCTCCAAGGATATTATGGTACATTTTCCTAAAAAGAACAAAGTGCCATCTAGCTCATTATTAAATGATTTGTTTAAAGTCTTCTTTTATTTATTTTCTCATTGTGTTGATACGCTAAAGGCACTTTAGTAATATTGCTTGTTACTTCATCCAAGGCCACTAAATCTTCGATATTGACATCCGTAATGGACGTTTTGCCAAGAGATTGAACGGCTGTTTTCATCTCTTCCACAAAGGAGAGGAAAAACTTTTCGAGATAAATAGCTGCTTCTTCTTCATCCAATTTATCTTTCAACTTACCGGAATCATAGGTCAATTGTGTGGGTGGCTCAAAGGGCATGCTTTTCATTAATTGAGTATGAGTCATCGCCCATAGTGGAGCCGTTCCCATATAAACAGCATTAGCACCAAGAGCAAGTGCTTTAAAACAATCTCCTGGTGTAAAGAATCCGCCTCCAACGAGCAGACTAATTTTATCTTTAACCTTTCTTTTCTCTAAATATTGAACAGCGCGTGACAAAGCATATATCGTTGGAAGTCCAAAATCATCTGCTAGGATTGGTGCAGACCCTTTCGAGCCCCCTTGACCACCATCTATAGAAATAAAGTCCACTTCAGCATGGATACAGCTTTCCATGTCTTCTTCAAGCTTATGTCCAACACAAATTTTAACACCTATCGGGACACCACCGGTCACTTCTCGAAGATATTTCACAAGCGGTTTAAGGTCATCTTTGTGATTGATTTCTTTGTGTCGCGAGGGAATTATGGCATTGTCACCTGGCTTTATTCCCATGATTTCTCTGGATTTTCCCTTCAAAGCTTCAGGCAAAATTTCAGAGGCCGCAGAAGCGTGAGCCCCTTGCCCAATATGAATTTCAATGGCATCCCCTTGTTTTAAAATCTCATGCTCTTTTGACCATTTTGCTTTCCCATATTGGATAATCAGATACTTGGCATTTTTACGATCTTCTGGTAAAAATCCACCTTCTCCTGCATTCGTTGCCGTACCCACAGCAGCCGTTCCTTTTGCAAAAGCAATTCTTACTTTCTCACTGACTCCAACCCCATAGCCCATAGCGCCAAGTAAAATAGGGATATCTAATCTTAATGGTTTTTTGGCATAGGGTCCTATTACTATTTTCGTATCAATGTAAATGTTTTCTGAAGTTGGTAGTGTAGCAAGTTGCGCAGGAGAAAAAATAAGCCCATCAAAATTCATGAATTTTCGTGCCGTACCAAAGGGTCTTTCAATGGTTTTCCCTGATTCTGATCGTAAACTATTTTCAACATTTGTGATTGGTGAAAATCGTCTAGATGCCGTAACAGCTTCCCATATATTTTCTTCATAGCTCTCAGTCATTATAAGTTTTGTCACATGTCCAAAAACCCATTTCATGAGAGGTCGAACGAGTACCAGAATTAATAAGAGCGATGAAATGATTCCTGCAAGCAATCCCATTATGAAGACATACAAAAACTCCACACCCTTAAATACAAATTTTTATGTACTGGCATATAGATGATTTTCCCCATGATTTTCATACTTTATTCAACTGTAGGGTTGTCCAGCACAATCAAGAAAGTCACCACAATAAACACAAATGACTGATTCAAGGTTTTCATGATTGATGACTCCATTCATGGACCGTACCAGCAGTGAAAATAGCAGAATTACCCGTTCGTTGTCACGAATATAAGTCTCTTAAAAATAATGTACTCCTCACTAGCTCATCAGAAATTAGAGAGGGTGTACTATATGTTTCTGTTTAAAATCTTCTATTGATTGTTTTCTGATTATGTTGATACGCTAAAGGTATTTTAGTAATATGGCTTGTTAACTCATCTATGGCCACTAAATCTTCCGTATTAACTTCCGTAATGGACGTTTTACCAAGGGATTGAACCGCTGTTTTCATCTCATCCACAAAGGATAGAAAAAACTTTTCAAGACTTTTAGCTCCTTCTTCTTCATCAAATTTATCTTTTAACTTTCCTGAATCAAAGGCTATTTGTGTGGGTGGCTCAAACGGCATCGTTTTCAATAACTGTGTATGATTCATCGCCCATAGTGGAGCCGTTCCCATATAAACTGCATTGGCACCAAGAGCAAGGGCTTTAAAACAATCTCCTGGGGTAAAGAAACCTCCTCCAACCAACAAACTGATTTTATCTTTAACCTTTCTTTTTTCTAAATATTGAATAGCGCGCGATAAAGCATATATCGTTGGAAGTCCAAAATCGTCTTCTAGGATTGGTGCAGATCCATAGGTACCCGCTTGACCACCATCTATAGAGATAAAGTCCACTTCAGCGTGAATACAACTTTCTATATCTTCTTCAAGCTTATGTCCAGCACAAATTTTAACACCTATCGGAACTCCACCCGTCACTTCTCGAAGATGTTTAACAAGTGGTTTAAGATCATCTTTGTGATTAATTTCTTTGTGTCGCGATGGAATAACGGCATTTTCACTTGGTTTTAATCCCATGATTTCTCTTGATTTCCCCTTTAATTTTTCAGGTGAAATTTCTAATGGCGCAGAAGCTTCAGCCCCTTGACCAATATGAATTTCAATGGCGTCCCCTTGCTTTAAAATCTCAGGCTCTTTTGACCATTTTGCTTTGCCATATTGGATAATCAGGTGCTTGGCATTTTTACGGTCTTCTGGTAAAAATCCACCTTTTCCTGTATTCGTTGCCGTGCCTACAGCAGCCGTCCCTTTTGCCATAGCAATTCTTACTTTCTCACTAACTCCAATCCCATAGCCCATTGCGCCCAGTAAAATAGGAATGTCTAACCTTAATGGTTTTTTTGCACAGGGCCCTATCACTATTTTTGTATCAATGTAAATGTCTTCAGAAGTTGGTAGTGTTGCAAGTTGCGCGGGAGTAAAAATAAGTCCATCAAAATTCAAGAATTTTCGTGCCGTACCAAATGGTCTTTCAATGGTTTTTCCTGATTCTGCTCGTAAACTATTTTCAACATTTGTGATGGGGTGAAACCGTCTAGATGCCGTAACAACTTCCCATATATTTTCTTCATAGCTCTCGGTCATTACAAGTTTTGTAATATATCCGAAAACCCATTTTATAAGAGGTCGAACGAATACTAAAACTAATACGAGCGATATAATGATTCCTGCAAGCATTCCAATTATGAAGACATACAAAAACCTCACACCCTTAAAATACATATTTTATGTACTGACATATAGATGAGTTTTCCCATGATTTTCATGCTTTATTCCACTAGTAAAATTGGACAGAATATAGAAAAGAAAAATCCTCTCTAAGACAAGAAAAAGCGGCTGAGATGTAATCTCAGCCGCAGTAAAGGGTTCTATAGTATGTTCAAAATACATCTGAAACATTCATTCAAAACACTGTTACTTATTGTGTTTTTTAAATACTGTTGAGGCAAGCTCTGCGACGTAAGCACTGCCGCCGTTATCTTCCACACTTTCGATCATCATCGCAAGTATAAATGTGGGGTTTTCGGAGTTATACGCAACAAAGAATCCATTTTGTTTGCCATCAACTTCTCCTGCTGCTTTTAATTCAGTTGTACCTGTTTTACCAGCGAGTGGAATGGACGGAAGATTGGCCTCCTGTGCAAAGCCATCCACGATAACATTACGTAAGCTTGTCCGTAAACTCGCCGCATTTTCAGCGCTCAAAAGCCCGTCTTTCCACACTTGCCCTTTTTCATCAGCTAGTAATAACGTCGGCTTGTACATCACACCGTCCGTTATAAATACTTCATACATCGAAGCAAGATGGACAATATTCGTCAACATCTCCCCTTGTCCAAACGATGTATCTGCAAGTTGTCCGAGTGAAGCTAACTTACCATCCGTTGAAATCTGTGAAGGTTTCAAGTAAGAGACAAACGGAATTTCTTCACCAAATCCGAAATTTTTTAACCCCTCTACAAATGTATTACTTCCCATATCAAGCGCTTGTTGCGCAAAATAAATATTGTCTGAATAAACAAGTGCTTTGTTCAAGTCAATCGGATTTGGTGCCTCATCATGGACACGCGTTACTCGGTAGTTATCCCAGGATTCATCCTTTTGCCATGACTTTCCATTAATCGTTAGCCCTTCTGCTGGGTCAAGTGTTCCTGCTTCCATACCAATTGCAGCAGTCATTGGTTTTAATGTTGAACCTGGTGCATAAGTTCTTGTAAATCGCGCTAACAACGGATTTAAAGGGTTTTCCTGAAGTTCCTTGTATCTATCTCCACTAATACCCAACATCATTTCACTCGGGTCAAACCCCGGTGAACTGACAAGAGCAAGCATTTCGCCGGTGTTCGGATCTACAGCAGCACTATTTCCTGCTTCACCTTTCATGGCTTCATAAGTAGTTTTCTGCAACTCTGCATCAATCGTCAATGAAATCGTTTCCCCGTCTACAGCTGGTTTTTCAGCAACCGTAATTGTCTTGGCTTCTTTTTCAGGCGGCTGGATGTAAATACGCACTCCGCTCGTACCACGAAGTTTATCTTCCAGTAATTGCTCCATCCCTTCACGGCCGATGAGGTCAGCTTCTGTATATCCTTTGTCTTTTCGCTTCTCTAATTGTTCAGCTGTAATAACTCCGATATAACCAGATAAATGGGACAATGCTTCACCGTAAGGATACTCACGCATCGGTGTCTCTCTGTATGTGACTCCTGAGATTTCAATGGCCTGTTCCAATAATACAGTTTCATGTTTCGCTACTTTTGATATTGGCACAAAATCAGACGGCCTTACCCACCCCTGGTTTAACTGACGATCAATATACTCAACAGTTGTACCTAATAGCTCTGCCAGCTTTGTCTTACTTGCTTCATCCGCGAATTTTTCTGGCACAACGCCTACTTCTTCCCCTTTACCATTTATCGCAATGGGTAGTCCGTTTCGGTCAAGAATTCCACCCCGAACAGGCTTGCTTGTATAAATACCTACCGCATCCTTCTCACCAAGTTCAGGGAAAATGAATGATGTATCCCACTCCACAAACCAATTTTCTGTTTCATCATGAGTTTCGTACATCCACGTCATCGTTTTCTCAAATTCCACCGGTCCAGCAACTGTATCCATTTTAACTTGAACATCAAAGTTTGCCGGCTCTTTCGTATTCCATTCCGTATCTTCCTTAGGTTTCGTATATGTTACTTCTACGTTTTCGATAGAAAAATCACTATGTATTTTTTCTTGGCGCTCCACAAAGTTTTCGGTCTCAAATACATCTTTCGTCCCTTTGTTTAGATAGTCACTATACATGTCAGCGAATTCTCCTTCATTCCAGTGGACTACGTATTCTGCCAAACGATCCTCTGGTGTCACCTTCTCTTGACAACCTGATAGGAGAATAATAATTAAAATGGAGAGAACTCCAGTTAGTTTTTTGCTCATTCCAATCCCTCCAAATAAATGAAATTTTCTAGTTACTTTATCAATTAATAGTAACATATACCCTATATAAATGTTGTATATTGACAATTAATACGCACTTAAAGTGGAGTAAATAATATAAATTGTCATTCCAGTTCCCGACTCTTGTTCATGTAAGGAATAGCATTTGAAATTAGTCAATTTCTAAAGAACTTGCTTGAAATATCGGGTAATAAGATAGTTTGTTGAAGTTAAGCTGTCATGTATACATGAAAAAAAAATGTTAGAATATATACATATTACGTTGTATTAAGAATTGAAAAATATACTATATTTCGCCAATATTCTATCAATTAAAAGGAGTGGAAACCATATGAATACCAATATAATGAAGCGTAATCAAGTACATGTTAGTGGACATGGATCCAAGACAATTGTCTTTGCTCATGGGTTTGGTTGTGATCAGCTAGTATGGAATGAAGTTGCTCCATTTTTTAGAGAGGATTATCAAGTGGTTTTGTTTGATTATGTAGGCTCAGGCAGTAGTGACAAATCACAGTATTCCAAGGAACGTTATAATTCGCTTCAAGGTTATGCACAGGATTTAATTGAAGTTTGTGATGCACTCAATTTAACTAATATTGTGTTTGTAGGACATTCAGTAAGTAGTATGATCGGGGTTCTAGCTTCAATTGAACGACCAGATTTGATGGAGAAATTAATTATGATTAGTCCTTCTCCACATTATCTAAATGAATCTCATTATCGCGGTGGTTTTGAAAAATCCGATATTGATGAACTACTAGATATGATGGAGAAGAACTATAAAGAGTGGGCAAAGTATTTAGCCCCTGTTGCCATGGGAAATGAAGAAAGACCTGGATTGACAAAAGACTTTGAGAAACAGTTATGTTCAAATGACCCAGTGATTGCTAGACAATTTGCGGAAGTAACATTTTCTTCTGATGTACGTAATGAGCTTTATAAGGTTGCGACACCTACGTTGATTTTGCAAACAGAAAATGATGCCATTGCACCAGTTGAAGTAGGAGAGTTTGTACACTGGAAAATTTCTAATAGTGAGTTTGTTCTTATGCAAGCAACAGGTCATAATCCACATATTACCTATCCAGAGGAAACAGTTACTTGTATTAAAGCATTTTTGGCAAAGTAGATGGGAGTCTTAATATGGAAGAACAGCTGAATTTAGCACCCTTTGGTTATTTGGTGATGGATATAAGTTTGCGAATTTTAGATATGAATCAAACGTTACAAGATTGGATTGACTTACAAGATACGCCAAGCCATATACATGATCTCTTGACAATCGCATCGCGCATTTATTTTCAAACGTACTTTCCCCCATCAATTAAGATGCATGGCAAAGTAAATGAAATGTATTTGACTTTGAAGGCTGGAAACGAAAAAATACCAATATTGATGAATGCGGTGGTTCGAAACCAACGATATGAATGTGTGTTTGTACAAATGAAAGTGCGAGATGAGTATGAGAATGAACTCTTTTAGCGAAACGAAGTGCTGAAAAAATTCGTCAAGATACTCAGGATGCGTTTATTAAATTACAAGGATTAATGGGAAAAGTTGAATGTAAGCAACAAGAATTGTTGGAAATGAATACTCAGCTACAAGAATTAGTAACAACTGACCCATTAACAGGATTGAAGAATCGACGCTTTTTAAATACTAAACTTCTAGAATACTTAGAGATTGCGAAGATCGACCAATCACCTTTCTCGTTGTTATTAATCGATGTCGATTACTTTAAACGTGTCAATGATACGTATGGTCATCCAACTGGTGATGCTGTGTTGCAAGAGTTGTCTTGGAAGCTTCAAAGTGAAGCGAGAGATTCTGATATTGTTGCGCGTATGGGTGGAGAAGAGTTCATAGTCATTCTTCCATATACGAACAAAAAAGAGTCTCAAGTCATTGCAGAGCGAATTCGGTTAAACATTGACCATGGAAATTGGGAACATATGAGAATAACAGTCAGTATTGGGGTTACTACATACGAAATAAATGACAATGCCAATAATTTAATTTCAAGAGCTGACGAAGCTCTTTATCAATCGAAAAAAGATGGAAGAAATCGTGTATCTGTACGTTAATTTAGGAAAAGACGGATTTAAATTCACGTTTTGAATTTAAATCCGTCTTTTATTTATTTCACTGATTTTCTCTCAATCAGTTCGGTAGAGAGCTTGTAATAAGGATTCACGATTTGACCTGATAGCTGTTGCAAAATTAGATGCATAGCTAATGCTCCAGCTTCATATTTCGGCTGTCTTACTGTTGTTAATGGGGGTGTCGTGAATTCAGCTAATTGAATGTCATCATACCCGATGATAGAGACGTCTTTTGGTACATTAATTTTGTTTTCTCTAAAGGCTTGTATTCCACCCACAGCCATCTCATCGTTCGCATAAAATACCCCGCTCGGCAAGTTCCCTTGAGCAATCAGTATTTTAGTTGCGAGATACCCACCATCTCTAGTGAAATCTCCTTGCATGTACCATTTAGAATGTTGAATCAGATGATTTTCACTAATAGCAGCTAAGTACCCCTTATGTCTCATGTTACTATCATGTGAGTTAAGCGGGCCGCTGATAAAAGCAATATCTTTATGACCATGTTGAATTAAATACTCGGTTGCTCCATAGCCACCTTGAAAGTTATCCACTTCAACTAGAACAACATGATCATTTTTCAAAGCACGATCCAATAAAATAAGCGGAAATCCCTTACGAGCAGATTGAATGATAATGTCATCTGAAATATTATGATCTAAAATAATCGCACCATCTACACGCTTTTCTGTTAAGAATTTAACAGCTGTGGATTGTGCTCCACCTTGAGAACTACAAGCAATTAAGTCATATCCATTTGCGATACAAACTTCTTGAACACCTTTTGTAAGTTCTGAGTAAAATGGTCCTGCAAGATCGCTAAGAATCAAGGCAATTGTATTTGTTTTCGTTCGCTTTAAGTCAGAAGCAAAGCCATTTTTTTGATAGTTCAGTTGCCGAGCTGCTTCGAGAACTTTAATTTTAGTAGCCTGACTAATTTTAGTACTATCATTTAAAGCATAGGAAACTGTTGAAATTGCAACTCCCGCGAGCTTGGCCACATCTTTAATCGTTGCCATAGCTAGTCCTCCATTCGGTCTAAGTTTTCTTCTATCTAGCGTATCACTTCATTAGAAGAAAATCTCCTTCTTATCGTTTACTTTAGACCTGAAGTTGTAAAACCTTCGACGATATACTTCTGGAATAACGAAAATATAATGATGATTGGAATAACCATAAAGGCTGCTCCAGCCATTTGAAGAGCAAAATTACTGGCGTATTGACCTTTTAGTAAGGATAAACCTACGGATAACGTATATAAGGATTCATCATTTGCAATGATTAATGGCCATAAGAAACTGTTCCATGCTGCAATAAATGTAAGAATTCCCTGTACAGCAAAGATTGGCTTAGATATCGGCATAATGAGTCGGAAAAATATATAAAACTCCCCTGCCCCATCTAACCTGGCAGCCTCAATAAGATCTGTTGGGATTGTTGACATGAACATCCTAAATAGAAAGATACTGAAAGCTGCTGCAAGTCCGGGCAACACGATTCCAATCATCGTGTTAATAAGACCCATTTTATTTAAAAGTAAATAAACAGGAATCATGGTCACTTGTCCAGGAATCATCATAGTTGCAAGAACTACATAGAAAACTTTTTCTTTCCCTTTAAAATGATATTTTGCAAAACCATACCCAGCCATTGCGTTAAAAAATAACCCAACAAAAGATAGTGCCACAATGATTAAGGTGTTTTTTAAATAAACACCGAAGTTCATATTCGTAAAGAGGCTAATATAATTTTGAAATGTCGGGTTTTCTGCAAAAAGCGTAGGTGGCATTTGTAATATCTCACTCTCAGGTTTGAAAGAACTCGAAATCATCCATATAAAGGGTAACGATACGATTAACCCACCTAAGATTAACAGAATCATTGCAGACCATTTTTCCAAGTTTCTTTTTGATTTTTCTGAAGGCATTGGATATCACTCCGATACTGTTGGATTTAAGCGTATTTTACTAGAAGTTATTTTATTTGATTAATATTCAACATCAGATTTTCTCATCTTGAATTGAATCAATGTCACAATGATTATAACGATAAAGAGAACAAATGATCCTGCGGCTGCATAGCCAAACTCACTAAATTGAAAACCTCTTTGATAAATAAACAGAGCCATCGAAACTGTGCCATCTAGCGGACCACCCTTAGTCATAATAAATGGTTCTTCGAAGAATTGAAGCCATCCAATCAAAGTTGTCACTGTCACGAAGAAAATTGCATAGCGCAAAAGAGGAATGGTGATTTGAAAAAGAATTTGCCATCTTTTCGCACCATCTATTCTTGCCGCTTCATAATACGCATTCGGAATGCCTTGAAGCGCCGCCAAGAAAATAATCATGTTGATGCCGATCCCTTTCCAGACAGCAAGAACGATCAGCGAAAGCTTAGCCATTACTGGTTGCTCTAGCCAAGGCACTTTATCAACATCTGCTAATGAAAGGATGTAGTTAAAAAGGCCATATTCTGTATTGTAAAGAAAGCCCCACACTACAGCAATGGCGATGATGTTTGTAATAGCAGGCATAAAATACACTGCTCGGAAAACCGTAAATACTAAGTTTTTACCGTAATTAAGCAGTAATGCAATACTTAATGACGAAATAATTACGAGCGGAACACCAATAACAACATAAAATAGCGTATTGAAAACTGCTTTGTGAAAAACGCTATCAGTTAATAATGTTTTGTAGTTTTCAATACCGATAAAACTTATATTTGACCAGTCGGCCAACCCTTTCAGATTCATATCAGTGAAACTGATAACAAAAGCTATTGTTATCGGAAGGAGGCTGAACAGAATTAAAATGGTTAACGCTGGTGCAATAAAAATATACGGATAACGATCTTTTACTGTACGTTTCAGTATTTGGTTCAGCATTTTATCCCACCTACCTCATACATTCTTTCATCTAACAACAGTAAACCCTGAAAAAATAGGTAAGTGATCGTCGAGTCGTCACTTACCTATCATTTGAACAGGATTAAGCTGAAGTCTTCATGAAGAAATTATCCATTTATTTTTCAACAAACCTGTTATTCAATAATGCTCTTTGCTTTTTCATTAAAGCTTTCAATTTCCTTATCTAAATTAACACCGCTGTTTATTCTTTCAATAGAAGAAAGAAGTTCTTGAGCAACTTTTTCCCACTCTTTAATTTGCGGTGCGCCCTGTGAACTCTTAAGCTGTTCACCAAAGGCAGCATACATTTCATTGTCTGCTAATTTAGGATCTTCCCAAGCTTCTAAACGAGAAGGTAGAGTATTGGATTTTTCCATCCACTCTAGTTGTGTATCGACTTCATTCATATATGCGATAAAATCTAATGATTCTTCAACCATTTCAGAATTGTGAAAAATAGTGAAATTTGCTCCACCAATACTTGAAAGATTGTTTTCCTTAGCAGGTAATGTTGCAACAGACCATTTATCCTCAAGTTCAGGTGCTTGATCATTAAATACGTTAATCATCCAAGGACCACTGAAAAATATAGGTTTCTTGCCATCTTTAAATGCTTGTACAATATCAATACCTGGTGATTTCGAACTTATTCCTTCGTCAAAATAGCTTGTGTAATACTCTATTCCGCCTTTGAATTCAGGAGAATTGAAATCAGGGTCGGCTTCATCGAATTCAAATCCATTTTGCCATGCGAAGATAAACGGTGTGACTTGATCATTTAAATCAATGTCAAGACCATAAACATCATCACCTGTCGCGGAAAGTTTAGTTGCAGCATCTTTTAACTCATCCCAAGTTGCAGGTGGTTCTGAATATCCCACTTCCTCAAGCAAATCCGTGCGATAGTACATCGTACGTGTTTCCACATACCAAGGGATACCAATAACTTGATCATCATACTTCATAGAAGATTGAGCACCTTCAAAGTAATTGTCAGGATCAAAGTCAGGGTAATCAGCCATATATTCAGTTAGGTCAAGTAGTGCACCTGCATCAGCAAATTCTGCAACCCATGTTGTTCCTAGTTGTAATACATCGGGACCATTCCCAGATGCAACAGCAGTTAATAGTTTGTCATGAGCGGATTCCCATGGAATAGCTTGTACTTTCACCTTAACTCCAGGATTAGCTTCTTCAAATTTTTCTGTCATTTCACCTAGTAACTTGCCTTCTCCGCCCATTGCCCAGACTGATAATGTTTTGTTTCCATCTTTATCTTCACCACTTTTACCACCACACCCAGCTAATATACCAGACAAAGCAATTGCTAAAATCGCTAAGTAAATTAATCCTTTTTTCTTCATTTGATCTCCATCTCCTTTTCTATTTTAATCATGTGTTTATATTACAGGACAATTTTGTAGACGAAACAATTCTAAAATCAATTGCTATCACTATATTAATCTTTGTCATGATTTTGTTGAAACGTTTCGATAATTCTATTATAATGAAAATTGAATGCGCTTACAACTGTTTTTCAAAATATTTAATTTTTTCATTTTACACAATCGGAAAAATACTAAGCTATTAAGGGTTCATTTCCGTCATTATTAAAGAATAACTAGTTAAATTCCTATCTTTGTACTGCATAAAGTTTTACTATTAAGCTAAACGATACGAGTTGATCGTATCCGATTCATATTGTATTAAGGAAGAATCACATAGAACGCATCTTAGTGAAACGTTTCAGAAACTATAGCAGATGGAGGTTAATTAATGACTACGTCAACAATCCAAAACCTGATGAAGCAAATGACATTAGATGAAAAAATCGCACAGTTACTTCAGCTTGCGGGACCTTTCTTTAAAGGCTCAAGTGAACAAGGACATATAACTGGACCGATGGCGGCTATGCCAATAAGTGACGAACATATTAAAAACGCTGGGTCAGTACTGGGTGTCTCTGGTGCGGCTGAAGTGATATCGATTCAAAGTACACATCTTGAAAATAACCGACTTGGAATCCCCCTCTTGTTCATGGCAGATATTGTTCATGGTTACAAAACCATTTTCCCGGTGCCTTTAGCCATTGCGTGTAGTTGGGACCCTGAGCTTGCTCAAAAAAGTGCAGAAATTGCAGCAAAAGAAGCAGCAGTTTCTGGCGTTCATGTAACCTTTGCTCCAATGGTTGATTTGGTTCGTGACCCTAGATGGGGACGCGTCATGGAATCGACAGGTGAAGATTCCTACTTAAATCAAGTCTTCGCGAAAGCCTTTGTCAGAGGATTTCAAGGACCAGACTTAGCTAACGACCCTCAATCTGTAGCAGCATGTGTCAAACATTTCGCAGCTTATGGTGCTGCTGAGGCAGGTCGAGATTACAACACAGTCGATCTTTCAGAAAGACAGCTAAGAGAATTTTATCTCCCTGCCTATAAAGCCGCTCTTAATGAAGGTTGTGAAATGGTCATGACTGCATTCAATACAGTAGATGGCATTCCAGCAACAGGCAATGAAAAGTTAATGAGAAGCTTACTGCGTGATGAATGGGGCTTTGATGGCATCTTAATTTCGGATTGGGGCGCTGTGAAGGAATTGATTCCTCATGGAGTTGCTGAAGATGACAAAGAAGCAGCGTTGAAAGCAATAAAAGCAGGTGTCGATATTGAAATGATGACCGCATGTTATGTTCAGCACCTAGCAGAATTAGTGTCTGAAGGCGAGATTGAGGAAGCCATAATTGACGAAGCAGTTCTTCGCATTCTTACATTAAAAGACAAACTCAGGTTATTTGAAAAACCGAATAGAGGCGTTGATGTGGAGCTTGAACAACAAGTAGTCGGTCATCAAGATCATCTTCAAGTATCCAAAGAACTCGCAACGAAATCTTGCGTACTATTGAAAAATGATCATCACATACTTCCTCTTAATAAGAACAAAAATATTGCCTTAATAGGACCATTTGTAGACAGTGGCGATATTTTAGGTCCTTGGTCAGCACTTGGACTTAAAGAAGAAGCCGTTACATTAAAACAAGCATTTGAAAAACATCTTCCTATTGAACAGCTGAACATTGTAACAGGTTGTCATGTAGAAACAATCTCATCGCAACAGCTTGAAGAAGCTGTGCACGCAGCATCTAGTGCTGATGTAATCATTGTGGCAGTTGGAGAAGATAGTGAGATGAGTGGCGAAGCAGGCTGTCGAACGAACATTCAATTACCTGCTCCTCAACTGGAGTTGCTAAAAGCATTAGCCACTTGTGGAAAACCAATTATTACGATTTTATTTAACGGACGTCCTCTAGACCTTCATGGTGTTCTTGAATACAGTGATGCCATACTTGAAGCGTGGTACCCAGGAAGCGAAGGTGGAAGTGCTATCGTGGACCTTCTTTATGGTATCGCAATTCCTTCTGGAAAATTAACCATGTCCTTCCCTGTTAATGTGGGACAAGTACCCGTGTATTACAACCACTTTAATACTGGTCGACCAAAAGGCGCACCCGACGCTCAAGAACGCTATGTGTCTCAGTATTTAGATGCGCCAAATGATCCTATGTTCCCTTTTGGCTTCGGACTTAGTTATACGCAGTTTAGCTATTCAGACCTTGAACTTACGTCCACTCAACTAACGACGGACACTGAGATCACGGCAACTGTGAACGTTTCGAATGTTGGTTCCTTTACTGGTGAAGAAATTGTTCAGTTTTATATTCAAGATTTAGTGGGAGAAGTAGTTCGCCCCATGAAAGAATTAAAAAGCTTTCAAAGCATTACACTCGAGCCTGGTGATACGAAACAAGTGACCTTTACGATTACAGAACAACAACTTCGTTATCATCACGCTGATTTTTCGTTTAAGAGTGATAAAGGATCATTCATTTTATATGCAGGAACGAATAGCATAGACGTTCTATCACATTCATTCCAATTGATATCACAAGGGAGGAACTAATCATGACTTTAAATACAACGAATACATGTCACCTTCAAACTGGTGATACGCAAGTTTATTTTCTTCCATCTGGAGATGTATCAAATTTCTCTCACAACAACATAATGGTTAATCAGCTTTTCGGCAACGCGATCGACGGCTCACTTAATAACATTTTCTTACGCGTTTTTAATAACGACAAGATCGACTTCTACCCCCTACTCGGAGTGAAATCGGCAAGTTCCTTTTCCACTTCATCAAACAAAGCCAAGTGGGTTGGAACTGTTCACGATATCCACTATGAAGTCACCTTCCATTTGGCCAATGAAAAAACCTGGTTCTGGGAAATTACCCTTAATGGGAAACAGCTTGAAGTAGACATCATATATGGACAAGATATAGGTCTGGCTCACCAAGATGCCATTCGTTCAAATGAAGCGTATACCTCTCAATACCTAGATCACGCAGTATTTGAAAATGACTCGAGTGGTTTTACTGTTTGCACAAGACAAAATCAGCAACAAGGTGATGACTTCCCTTATCTACAACAAGGATCTCTAGGAAAAAATGTCGCCTACTCCACCGATGGATTTCAATTTTTCGGTTTAAGCTACAAAGAAACTAATACCCCAGAAGCGTTATCAGCAGCTTCTTTAGCCAATGAAACGTATCAATATGAATTTGCTTATACTGCCCTACAAAGTGAAAAAATGAAGTTAACAGGTAAGGTATCATTTGTTTTCTATGGCGCTGTTGCTAGCAATCATCCAGCCGCTGTGAAAAGTCCATTATTTACACAAGAAATTAAACAATCATGGGATGCCTTAAATAATGAACAGCCTCCTTTTGAAACGATTTATTCGCTTCATGATGTAGCTTTCTCAGGAAATGGAACGATATCATCTTCAGCTATGACATCGCCTGAACTGGACGCCCTTTACCCAGAGAAATTATTAGAGGAATGGGATGGCGATTCACTCTTATCCTTCTTCACGCCAACATATGAACATGTTGTTTTGAAAGAAAAAGAGCTGAAATTAGAACGATCACATGGTCACATATTAATGAGTGGCGAAAATCATCAACTCGATTACCCAACCATTACTTCCACATCTTATATGCCAGGTGTATTTAATGCGCAACTCGTTTTAGGAAACACTTCGATGAACAAGCTATTATCTAATGTCCGCAACCCATTAAATATAATGAAGACATCTGGTCAGCGTATTTATGTTAAGTTCGATGGCAGTTTTCAATTATTGACTATGCCTGCTGTTTACGAACTAGGGTTCAATTATGCTCGATGGATTTATAAGCTTGCTGATGACGAACTGACTATTACGAGCTTTACAGTTGTAGATAAAAAAGCAGTAACCTTACATGTTTCTTCTTCAAACAATAAGTCATATGATTTCATGGTGACCAATCAAATGACGATGAATAATCATGAGTTTGATGTTCCCTTCCATTTAGAAGTTGAAAATGAACATTCATTTATTGTGACAGCAGATTCAAATTCCGACAGTGCTCACATACATCCTGAACTTGCTTATCGTTTTACGCTTAATGGGGCTAATATGAGCGTGTCAAAACTTAAAGAAGCTTCACTCGTTTCTTTAGAAATCAACAATTCAAGCGACTGGACATTAACAATGGAAGGTTCATTAGTTGGTAAATTCGAGCAAGTCGAAGAGCTTGATTTTGACCTAGAAAAGTCTCGCTACCAAACGTATTTTAGTAGCTTGATGAATGGTTTTTCTTTATCATTCCCTGAAAATCAAGATTCTGTTGAAAAAGTAAACGCGATTGCCTGGTGGTACACGCATAATATGCTGGTTCACTATTCCGTTCCACATGGTCTAGAGCAATACGGCGGTGCAGCTTGGGGAACTAGAGATGTGTGCCAGGGACCAACCGAATATTTCCTAGCAACTCATCAGTACGACAGTGTAAAGGACATTATCAAAACACTGTACTCTCACCAATTTGAAGATACTGGCGAATGGCCACAATGGTTTATGTTTGACGAATATCAAAAAATCCAACAAGATCATAGCCACGGCGACGTAATTGTCTGGCCTCTTAAAGTAGTAGCAGATTACCTTGCTGCAACTAATGATTTTGAGATATTGGAGATGTCCCTGCCTTATACAAAGCGAGGAGATTTTTCATTCACACAATCGACCGCTACGTTGATGGATCATATTAGAAAACAAATCAATTCTATAAAAGATAACTTCTTACATGACACACATCTTTCTTCTTATGGAGATGGCGACTGGGACGATACATTGCAACCAGCCAACCCAAAACTTAGACAATATATGGTTAGCAGCTGGACAGTTGCCCTTACCTTCCAAACAATTCGTAATCTCGCTTCAAGCTTACAAAATGTGAACCCACAGGAATCACATGAATTAATGAGCTTAGTAGACGGCATTGAAAAGGACTTTAAAACCTATATGTTGAACACTGGGGTAATCCCAGGTTTTCTTTACTTTGAAGATCCTGAACATCCGGAGAACATGGTTCATCCAAGTGATCATAAAACGGGCATTAACTATCGATTATTGCCGATGACTCGAGGTATGATAAGTGAATTATTAACCCCGGAAGAAGCACTAAGTCACGAAGCTTTGATTAAAGAGCATTTCTATTGCCCAGATGGTGTTAGATTGATGAATCGCCCTGCAAATTATGAGGGTGGTGTGAGCAAACACTTTAAACGTGCGGAACAAGCATCAAATTTTGGGCGTGAAATTGGTCTGCAATATGTCCATGCTCATATTCGTTTCGTCGAAGCTATGGCAAAACTAGGGCGTAAAGATGAGGTTTGGAAAGGTCTTGACACGATAAACCCAATTGGTATAACGAAGGTCGTTTCGAATGCTGAAATGCGTCAAAGCAATGCTTACTTTAGTAGTTCAGACGGGAAATTTAATACACGTTATGAGGCACAAGAGAGATTTGACGATTTAAGAACTGGGAAAGTGGCTGTCAAAGGTGGCTGGCGCATTTATTCCAGTGGTCCTGGAATTTATATGAACCAGTTAATCTCAAATGGTCTTGGCATTCGCCAGCAAGCTGAGCATTTAGAAATTGACCCTGTTCTTCCCTATTCTTTAGATGGTTTAGAATGTTCATTTGTCGTATATGGTAATCCTGTAACCTTTCGCTATCATTTAACGAATCAAAGTAATGCGTTAACGGTTAACGGAAAAGAGATTGCATATGAGGTACTCCAAAATCGTTATCGTCAAGGTGGCATGAAGATTTCGAAAGAGACGTTAGAAAGTGCGTTTACAAATGAACAGAACTTGATAGAGATTTGGGTATAGTAAAGTAATCCTAATTCCTAAAGAATAGTGAAGTGAGTGTAAGGCTTGTAATACATTATCGACTATAGTTTCCGGATTTCTATGTACGGCAATCCGGCTGCACATAAACTAAAGAATGAAAAACAAGGGAGAGATGACAAAAGTCATCTCTCTTCTCTTTTTCCTATAGGTAATCCTGCGTCCGTTATACGTCCGCCGCTCTCCTACAACTTTTACTAGAATAGCTTTTTAAGTTTGGTTCACTAAATAATGAGCACTGACTTCTCAGAAGGGAACTGCCGAAGATACAATTTCGGCAGCTCCCTTCATTCTTTTTAGTATCTGCAATCCCACTAATCTAGATAGTGGAGATTTGTCATCTTTCACGTGCCTTTTCTTCGCGAAAACGGATGGCTATAGTGTCGAGCGAAGGCTCAGTTGTAATTAATAGCTGTCACGTTGTAATTTTGGACGGTGACGTTATAAAAATATGCATTCACGTTGTAATTAACCTACTTCACGTTGTAATTGTAAAATTACGGAATTTATTGATTGCTACTCTATCCATGATATCCCTTCTCCGTACGCCGAGTGCTGTAGGATGTAAAGAAAATTTGATCACTGTATCGACTATAGTTTCCGAATTTCTATGGATGGCAAACCAGCGGTCGTTATACGTCCGCCGCTCCTTAAAATTTGAATGGACTTTGTGTTTTGAGTTTACTTAACACAGGTTAAGCAACAACTTACAGTATTAGTTGATATAGTTGAGTGTTTTTTCCATTTCACACACCTATGTCTACCAATCTTTTTTAACTACAACATCTACAGTGGTCATCTCCTCGCATATACTTCAAAAAGGAGGCTGTACAATTGGCATATTATTTGTCGGTCACGATAGGATTTGTTCTGTGCTTGGGAATGGTCGTCGGATTTTTTATATATTACCTTTCATTAGGACTTGGTTCTAATGATTCTTCTAAAGTGGATCCCTTAGAGTCTGATCAAAACATTTCATGAAATTCCATTGTTTGATTACCGTCACTACCCTCATATTTCTCTCACTCAATTCTCATTTTTCAATATGAATTAAGGCCGCTGAAGATTCTTAATCAGCGGCAATTTACTTTCCGTATTTCATTAAATAAGTATCTTAACTCTGCTTGCTTGATTATATTCAAGGTAAACACATATACCGGAATTAACGGAGTCAATGGCATTAAGAATATAGGCTTTATCGATTTATAATTCGAGCGAATCGTGCGGGAGAAGATATTTTGTACAACCTGGCGAGTCATAGCGTCAATCCGACGCACCATCTGGCAACCGAAAACACCATAAAGTCAACCTAGAACAGCGCGGCATCCTTATCCATTATCTTTTGAGAAAAAGAGGCTCATTTCCGGTTTGGAACGAGCCTCTTTCTATTTATCCTGCTACTTTTTCAGTAAATTGACTATTGTATAAATCTGCGTAGAAACCACTTTCTTCTAAAAGTTCTTTATGTGTTCCTTGCTCAATGACTTTCCCTTGATCCATCACAAGAATCAAATCCGCATCCTTAATAGTTGATAGACGATGGGCAATGACAAAACTAGTCCGCCCTTCCATCAATCGGTTCATCGCCTTTTGAATAAACACTTCAGTCCGTGTGTCTACACTTGAAGTCGCCTCATCAAGTATCATGATTGGTGGGTTTGCTAAAACAGCTCGCGCGATTGTCAGAAGCTGTTTTTGTCCTTGTGAAATGTTAGACGCTTCTTCGTTTAAGACTGTTTCATAGCTATCAGGTAGTGTTCGAATGAAATGATCAGCATGAGCTGTTCGAGCGGCTGCGAAAATCTCTTCATCTGTAGCGCCAATTTTTCCATATGCAATATTATCTTTTATCGTTCCATTAAATAGCCAAGTATCTTGAAGTACCATTCCAAAGCTCTTTCGAAGATCACTCCTAGACATACTGCGTGTATCTAGCCCGTCGATTAAAATCTTACCTCCATTCAGCTCATAAAAACGCATCAAGAGATTGATCATGGTCGTCTTCCCAGCACCAGTAGGTCCAACTATTGCGACCGTTTGGCCAGACAAGACATCAATATTCATATCTTTAATTAGTAAGTCTTGTTCGTATCCAAAATCGACATGTTCGAATGCAACAGCACCTACTGCTCTTTCCAAACGGACTGAAGTAATTTCTTTCGTTTCTTCTTCTTCATCTAGCATCTCAAAGACACGTTCAGCTGCCGCAACAGTTGACTGAATAATATTTGCGATATTAGCTGTTTGTGTGATGGGCTGAGTGAACTGCTTTGAATAAGTAATAAATGCTTGAATATCACCTATTGAGATAGCACGTTGGGTAACCAATATCCCTCCAACGACGCTTATCAATACATAGCTCAAATTCCCGATAAAGAACATCATAGGCATGATGATCCCAGAAATAAACTGAGCTTTAGCCCCCGCTTTATACAGTTCTTCATTAACCAAATTAAACTTGGCACCAGACTTTTTCTCATGTCCAAATGCTTTAACGATTTGATGACCTGTATACATTTCTTCAATATGTCCATTTAATTCACCGAGTGTGCGTTGTTGATCGGCAAAGTGTTTTTGGGATCTTTTCAAAATGGGTTTAATGACAAATATTGAAAGCGGTAAACTCACGATTGAAATTAACGTCAATAAAGGACTAATCGTAAGCATCATGATGATAATTCCCACAATCGTTACAATGGATGTGATGAACTGCGTCAAGCTTTGTTGAAGCGTGCTGCCAATTGTATCAATGTCATTGGTCATCCTGCTAAGTGTTTCTCCATTTGGGTTTCCATCAAAATACTGGAGAGGTAGTTTCTCAAGCTTTTGATTAACATCTTCACGAAGGTCATACACCGTATCTTGAGCAACACTAGACATAATATATTGTTGTACGTAACTGAACAGGCTACTTAAAACATACAGGCCAACAAGTAGTAAAAGAATCTGTCCAATTTTATCAAAGTCAATGGTCGCTCCAGGTGTTCCTTGAAATTTCCCATATGCGCCTTCAAATAATTCTGTAATTGCCGTCCCCATAATTTTTGGTCCAGCAATCATAAAAACCGTACTTAAAATGGCTGCGAAGAACACGGCAATCAATTTGTTACGACGTGGTTTTAAATAGGTTAAAAGACGTCTCAATGTTCCTTTAAAATTCTTAGCTTTTTGTCCCATCATCATCATGTTACCGCCACCAGGACCTTGCCCCATCGGTCCAGCATTTTGAGGTGGTTTCTTTAATTTACTCATGCTATTTCCTCCTCTGAAAGCTGTGATAGGGCGATTTCACGGTAAATTTCATTAGTGTCAAGCAACTCTTGATGTGTTCCCATACCTACAATATGACCTTCGTCTAACACAATGATTCGGTCAGCTTCGACAACAGTACTAACACGTTGCGCAACGAGCAATACCGTAGCACCTGTTGTTTCATCTTTCAATGCTGCACGAAGTTTGGCGTCAGTTTTGAAATCAAGTGCTGAAAAGCTATCATCAAATATATAGATATCCGGTTTTCGAATGAGTGCTCTCGCTATAGACAATCGTTGTTTTTGTCCTCCTGATAAGTTCGAGCCGCCTTGCTCAATTTCCGCTTTGTAGCCATCTTTCATCTTATTGATAAACTCTTCTGCTTGCGCTGTACGTGCCGCATGCACAATTTCATCATGTGTGGCGTTTTGTTTTCCAAAGAGAATATTGTCAGCAATCGTACCCGTAAAGAGAATGGATTTTTGTGGAACGAAGCCAATTTTCGAACGAACTTCATCTTGTGAAGCCTTACGAATATCCACACCATTGACACGAATCACTCCATTCGAAATATCATAAAAGCGTGGTATTAAATTGACGAGAGTTGATTTACCGGATCCAGTTCCACCAATAATTGCGGTGATTTCACCAGGTTTTGCTGTAAAACTAATATCAGACAACGCTGGTTTCTCTGCTCCTGGATAACTGAATGTCACATGTTCAAATTCAAGCGTACCTTGTTCACGGTCCGCCTTTTGTGTTCCCTCATCGAGGAATGCTGGTTTCATCTCAAGCACTTCGTTTATCCTCTTTGCTGAAACGGCTGCTCGTGGAATCATCACGAACATCATGGACGCCATCACTAATGCGAACATAATTTGCATGACATATTGAATAAACGCCATCAAGTCACCTATTTGCATGGCGCCGTTATCAATTAGGATGCCACCAAACCAAATAATACCGACAACCGTCAAGTTCATAACTAGCATCATTACAGGCATTAAAAATGCCATTATTTTATTAACTTGAATCGACACATCTGTTAAATCTCTATTTGCTTTCTTAAGACGAACTTTCTCTTCGCCTTCACGGTTAAATGCACGAATAACTCGAATCCCCGTTAAATTTTCACGTAAAACTAAGTTTAAACGGTCCAAACGTTGTTGCACCAGTTGAAATAGCGGAACCCCTTTTTTTAGAATAAGGAGGATCGTACCAATTAGCACAGGCATTGCAGCAACAATAACGAGTGTTAATTTAGCGTCTTTTGATACTGCCATAATGATCCCACCTACTAACATAATAGGTGCACTAATCACCATACGAAGCATCATAATAACTACTTGCTGAACTTGTGTAATGTCATTTGTTGTCCTTGTAATTAGTGAAGCTGTTCCCACTTCATCAAATTCTTGCAATGAAAATTTCCCAACATGATTAAATACTTTTTGACGAATATCGCGTCCCATTCCCATAGCTGCTTTAGAAGAATAATAACTTGCGATAATAGAGGCAGTGGCGCCAAGTAGAGAAACCAACAGCATAAATCCACCAATTCTCCAAATATAGGGGATGTCTCCTATTACGACACCTTTATCAATAATGTCACCCATTAGAGTAGGCAAAAAGAGGTCCGACATGGATTGAATAAAGACTAGACCAATAACTGCTAAAACAAGCCACTTATATACGGATAAGTGTTTCAGTAATTTAATCACTTCTTACACTCCCCTTGTTCATGTTCTGGTGCTTCTGCCTCCAGAAGAGTTGTGATTTGTTGATGAGATTCAAGCAAATCTTCATATTGATTTTTAGTTAGCATTTCACCTACAGATTGGAATACTTGATGAATTCCTCCCTCTTGTTGATGAATCGTACAAATAAGCTTTTCTCCTTTTTTCGTGAGTGACAACAACGTCTCCCTGCGATTTCCTTCGACTTGTTGCCGGTTAATCAAACCCTCTCGAACGAGTCCATCGACTCCCTGACTAAGTGTACTTTTAGGTAGAAATGTTTTTTCTCCAACTGTCTTTTGTGTCATTTGCTTGTGGAGTGTGATTGCCATCAGTATTGAAAATTGTGGAACTGATAAATCATTTTCTATCGCTGACTTTTGGACGAGTCGTATCAAGTTCTTTTGTACGTTCCAAAACGAGCTTAATAATTGTGTTGATTGCATTAATTTTTGATTTTCATTATCCAATTGAATATCTCCATTTCTTTATTTCACAACAGTTCGTAAATGAACAGTTCATATATATTCCTTTTAATTTACATCTATTATTCTACAAGGTCAATCTTGAAGTCTTAAAAAGTTCTGATTAAAACTCCCGAATAAATTCATCCATTTTCCCGAGAGTCAGTTAGCCAGACAAACTTTTATTTGGATATCCCTGAAAAGGATAAATACTGGGTGACTATTATCCAAGTAAGGATGTTTTTCATGACATACTATTTATTGAATCGGGTCGAAACCAACTTCAAGTGATTCAAGAAGTTTTAAAATTATTAAAATAAAAATAGACCTTCCCTGAGTAGGAAGATCTATTTAATGTAAATATTACTATTCCACCTTATATTTTTTTGAGGATTTTCTCATATTCAGGTAGATTATTCGTAGTAGTAGCTATGCTACGTAGCGCTCGATAGAATTGCTGGCTATCATGTTCAAAAAGAAATAGATTTTCAAAACCTTGTGCGCTGTATACTGCAAAATCCCAAACTGATTGATAATCGCTTGGATGTAGAGATTTAGCCATTTGATCTAAAACATCTAAAATATCCGTTGAAACAATCACATTATCTTTTGCATAGTGCCTAATATATCCTAATCCACTGTATAAATAGTGATTAAAGTCTCTTTTTTGCAGAATTAATCGAAGGTTATTCTCATCATCTACTAAATAGCGAGAGTTGTCAGCTACTCGTGAAATAGAAACAAGAACTTCACCGATTTGGTAAATCGCTGTCTTTGCTGTCTTAGGATCATAATTCCCTATTGCTCTAACCGCAACCTCGACTAGTTTATTAATGCTGAATTCAATATCATGATCTTCTGTTTGTCTCTTTCCAATACTAAAAAGAGTCAAATATTTATCTTCATGGATGGAATACTCATGCTTATTCCAGTAGGTTAGAATTGGTGTGGTTTCAAAGATGTAGTTCCCAATTGTGTACTCAAGGCTAATGATAATGTCATCTTCTTGAGCTTTTCTAATCATCATGATGAAATCCACGCGCTGAATGTAACCTGATTTACCTGCTTTAATCTGACTCCCCATTCCTTCCCTTATTTGTTCATCTGTATCATTGAAGTCTTTGACTTTATAGGCATCTAATTCTTTTCTCAATGTGCTGTTGATAATGTTCAAAGCTTCTTTTTTTATATCATCTGTCATTTGATTCACACGTAACCACGCGACTGCGTGATTAATAAAAAAGATAAAAGTACCCATCGATAAAATAGCTAATATGGTGGCTACTAAAGGTACTGCAAAATAATATTCCGCAATCCTTTTATTGAGAAAAAGGAAGGATAATAACACATATATAAAACTACCAGTGAAAATTCCTAACACACGTTGTGTAGCTTTGCTTGCCATGAAATTTCTAAGCGTACGAGGGGAAAACTGTCCAGAAAATGTCGCAAAAACAACCAATACTAAATTAAATGTGAATATAGTAAGCGATAAGTTCGCAAGAGTAAGAGTACTTACAAGAGAAAGTGTTAGTTCATAATCTACGGCAA
This sequence comes from Paenisporosarcina sp. TG-14, assembly GCF_000297555.1. Classification (NCBI taxonomy): domain Bacteria; kingdom Bacillati; phylum Bacillota; class Bacilli; order Caryophanales; family Caryophanaceae; genus Paenisporosarcina; species Paenisporosarcina sp. TG-14. The sequence goes on along the minus strand of NZ_AMGD01000042.1, from coordinate 1,150 downwards.
ATAAAGGTCTCATTCGATCACCTAAGTTGTAGTTTAAGTCCACAACTAATGATACGCTTAATAAAACAATGGAATAAAAGATGTAAAGAACAGGTGTAAACCATAAGTTAGACTGAATCTGATTGATTAGATCTTTTTCTGACATCCTCATATTTATTGTCCTTTCTAAAGAAGCCCTCATTGAGGTGGATCTAAATTAATAAATCTATATAGGATTTAGCGTACCCAATGAAAATGTGGGAAATACCTAAAATTTCATAAAGGAACAGTGCTGAAGCGCAATCAGCATTCAACATGAAACCAATAATTGCCACCATGCGAAATAATGCTTGTTTAAACACTAACTCATAACAAATACGATAAAATACTTTCTGCATAAGGGTTTTTTTATAGAATTAAGCAGTATGTACGGAGAAATTGTTGTTTTTTTGTTATAGTAGAAATAAAATGTGGGAGGTTTATCATGGCAAAAGATAGTTCATTTGATATTGTTTCAGAAGTTGATTTTTCAGAAGTTACAAACGCCGTCACGTTGGCGCAGAAAGAAATCAAAACACGCTATGATTTTAAAGGCAGTATCAGTAGTATTACGTTAGATAAAGAAGAGATAGTGCTTGTTTCCGATGATGAATACAAGCTAGAGCAGTTGAAGGATGTTTTAATTAGCAAGTTGATTCAACGTAATGTATCAATCAAAAACATTGAATATGGAAAACTTGACGGTGCTTCTGGAGGAAATGTTCGCCAACGCACTAAATTAATTCAAGGCATTGATAAAGACCTAGCAAGAGACATTATCGCTCTCATTAAGAACAGTGGCGTTAAAGTTAAAACTCAAATTCAAGATGATCAAATCCGTGTGACAGGCAAAAACCGTGATGACCTTCAAGCCATTATTTTAGCGGTAAGACAAGCTGACATGCCGATCGATATCCAGTTCATCAATTACAGATAGTCAAGAATATAGTTGCTATTGAAATAAACAGTTCGCTCTCGGGCGAACTGTTTTTTACGGGAATTTATTGAGTTTCCTTTAATCTTGGGACCGCAACATGTGGGTTGTAGAATATATAACTTGGTGAAATAAAATCCCCATCTCGCTGAAACAAAATATTCCTGATTCACGCTGATTTCCGTTCCGAGCGGACGC